>CAIJWY010000076.1 GCA_903824455.1 uncultured Micrococcales bacterium | reverse complement strand
CTCACCAATCTGCAATTTGATCAACTAAACAGATTCCATTCGCCAGAGGAAGTGTTTGTTTATCTCAACGATTTAGCAAAACTAACGACAGACTTCATTGTTGTAAACGGTTCCGATGCCAACACCGAAAGACTCGGAGCCGACCACAGAAAACGGCTAAAGGCTAAAGGTGTTTACGTATCCTCGGCGGCCCTGAGATCTGCGGCACACGGAATTCTGGCTGCTCCGAATTTCGAGACCCAGGATGATCAACTTCCGAAGGTAGCCATTTTGAAGAGCGCCAAGGGTTTGCGGGCGAAACTTGCCGTTGGCTCCAAGCAGGTTGAGGTTACTCTGCCAGCTCCCGGGTTGCATTACGCGGTGGATGCCGCTCTGGCATTTGGAATGGCGAACGAGATTCTTGGATCAAAGCTTGATTTTCAGAGCGCCACAAAAGCAATTTCGGAACTTCAACCCGTTTATGGTCGAGGCGAAATCATTGACTATCAGGGGCAGGAGATTCAGGTGATTATGATGAAGAATCTTCCAAGCCTTCAAGCAAACCTAGATGCTCTCGAACACAGTCCAAAAAAAGTTTGGATATCGGTTGATGAAGGCACCCCGGACCCATCTTGGATTTATGACATCGATTTAAAGATGTTGTCTCACGCCGATGTAATATCCGGAACAAAAACTTATCAGTGGGCATCTCGCCTGGCTTACGAGGGTAAGCCTCACGGAAAACTTATCGAAGACGAGAATCAGGCTCTCTCGTATTTCCTTTCACTGCCAGGAAAACAGAAAACCGCAATCGTGAATTACGAACAGATGATGTGGTTGCGCAAGAAGCTTGGTCTGCTAGATCTGGACGGCAGCAATGGCTAATCTCACTATTCTTCATCTATACCCAAGCACTCTGCACCTGAATGGTGAAGCGGGAAACGTTCTTGCGCTGAAACATCGAGCTGAGCTAGCCGGAATTAAGGTGACCGTTAAATCACTCGAGATTGGTGAGGAGCTTCCAAAAGTTCGGCCGCACCTAGTGTTCATTGGTTCTGGAACTCTGCAAGCCACGTTGACTGCCGCCAAGCAGCTGGTAAAACTGGATCGACTGATACGTCGGTGGGTGGCTCAGGGAACGAAAGTTCTAGCCGTGGGAGCCGGGTTCGACTTAGTCTCTCAGGGTCTGATCCTTGCCGACGGTAATAACGTTGCCGGACTAGGCCTAACCAATACCACTCACCGCATAACCGGAGATCACCTCGTTGGAGAAGTTGTAATTAGCGGCGAATTTGCCGGTTTCATTAATAGTGATCGCGAGATTAGTCGCGTTAATGATTCGCTTGCGCTAGGTCTAGTGAAGCATTCCGACGAGAGCAAACTGGTCGATTATCTAGACGGCTATGCAGATGGAAATATTTGGGCAACAAACGTGCAGGGTCCATTCCTGCCGATGAATCCAAGATTTGCAGACGAGATTCTCGGCGCCATTTTTCCGAAATACCTGAAAGGCACTGAAACCCGAGTGCTTGATTCCCTAGCTAGCAAGGCAAGAAAAGCGATTTCAATTCGCGTAGGTAACTGAGTCGGCTTTCAGCCCCGTGAATAACTCATCGGTCACAGTATTCACAAGTTCGCAGAGGATTTCCGCCGAAATGGCATTGCCACCAAAAACCTCAACCGTTGAACCAATCGCATAATCGCCGGTTTCGATTCGGCTGGCCAGCGGGCCAACTTCTAACACTCGATAACCGACACCGTCGATTACCACTTCTGTCTTGTTCGACAATTGGCTGAAAAAGCCGTGCAGGAATCCAACTGCGATGATTCCCTCTGCAGTGACTTCAGTTTCAACCGCCATAGGACTTTGTAAACCGAATTCCTCCGCGGGGATCTGGCTTACCGGTGAGGTTCCAAAAGCAGACACACCGATCCGAACCATCTCGAAACGACTCTCGGGAAGTGAAAAGGACGTTGGGCTAGCGGCGATGTGTCGATAGCCGCTAAAGCCGTGAGTCAAAGCCACCTGGTAAGCGTTTTCGAAAAGTGCGATTGCTTCCAAGTCGTGCTCTTTGGATGCGCCGGCTAGATGAGACCAAATCGCTACGACCGAAATTTCCCCTTGGCGTTGCAGCTCAATGGCAGCCTTTACCAACTCTGACCAATTCTCAACGCGACAACCATTGCGACTTAGCCCAGTGTCTATTTTTAGATGAACTTTCGCAGTTCCGAGAGCTGAAGCAACAGCTTTGAGTTCGGCTAACGAACTTACGCTCAACTCAATCTCTGCCTTTACCGCTGAGTTGAAGTTACTTTGCGGCGAATGTAGCCAGGCAAAACTAGGCGAACGCACTCCGGCTTTTCGCAGAGCCAGACCGGTTTCTATGTCTAAGACTCCGAGCATATCAATTCCGGCTTCAACCGCCGCCGTTGCAACTTCAACCAACCCGTGACCATAGGCATCAGCTTTGATCACTGCCATTACCCTGGCTGGAGCCATCGTCTGCATTATGTGCTTTAGGTTCTCCCGGTAGACGGCCAGATCAACCTTCTTGACTACCGTCATTCGACCCACGTCCTGGTAACTCTGGCCGTAATCCGACCAAGTATTTCAAGCGGGGTAAAACCGCTGTCTTTCGCCAGGGCCTCCAATGAATAGTGTGCTCCGAATAACGTAACCTCGGATCCCACTTCGAATTGCGCGTCACCGATATCGAAGACGGATTGGTCCATGGCGATTCGGCCGATTCCACCGAAGACACGGCCGGCGATTTCGGCCCTTAGCAAGTTGGTAGCTGAACGGGGGAGTCCATCTGAAAAGCCAAGTGCCACCAGTGCTAGGTTGCTCTGGTTGGAGGTGCGGCTCAAATAGCCGTAGGAAACACCCGTGCCCTGAGGAACCTGTTTCACGGAAACCAGTTCACCCACCAGAGAAACCGCAGGCTTTTCGGTTCGTAAGCCCAAAACCTTTTCCAGCAGAAGCAGCTCCGTGCCGTGCAGGTCCAAAAGACCGTTGGGTTCATTCATGGCCGAAATCAGAGGCTTGACCTTATCGAATTCCAGGCCGAGCGAAGACAGGTTTTGATTCACAATGGTTCGGTCAAAACGCAACTCTCGACGCAACTTGCCTGGGTTTGCTCGAGATGACATAGTGCTAAGTCTAAACAGCAGTGTGTCAGTCAGGCTTGAACGCAGGGTACTCGGTTAGCATCTTCTAGTGCCTAACAACGATTACTCAGCCCGCCATCTCTCTGTTTTAGAGGGGCTAGAGGCCGTTCGTAAGCGCCCTGGAATGTACATCGGCTCGACCGATTCTCGAGGGCTCATGCACTGTCTCTGGGAAATCATCGACAACTCGGTTGATGAGACTCTCGCCGGGTATGGAAACACCATCGAGGTAGTTCTCCACCGAGACAATTCAGTGGAAGTTAGAGACCGAGCCCGAGGTATTCCGGTCGACATCGAACCAAAAACCGGACTAACCGGGGTTGAGGTTGTTTTCACCAAACTGCATGCCGGTGGAAAATTCGGCTCGGGATCATATGCGGCTTCCGGCGGCCTGCACGGTGTTGGGGCATCGGTCGTGAATGCACTTTCGGCCCGCCTAGATGTTGAAGTTGACCGCGGCGGAATTACCTATGCGATGTCGTTTCGACGCGGCGAGCCGGGGATCTTTGACGACAGTAGCGGAAAAGGCGCCGATAGCCCATTCGCTCCATTCGAAGACGAAAGCAAACTTTGCGAAATCGGCAAAGTTGCTAAAGGCGTTTCAGGAACCCGGGTGCGCTATTGGACCGACCCACAAATCTTCATCAAAGATGCCAGGTTCGAGCTAGAGGATCTAATCGATCGAGCGCGTCAGACGGCGTTTTTAGTCAGCGGACTTTCTCTTTCCGTTCGCGATGAGCGCGGCGAGGAAGCGCAGGAACACAAGTTCAAATTTGATGGCGGACTTACCGAATTTGCTGAGTATCTAGCCAAGGATGCTCCGCTAACCAACACGTGGAAGATTGTCGGCGACGGCGAATACACCGAAACCGTGCCAGTTTTAGATGAGGCCGGAACCATGGTGTCCCGAGAAGTTCAGCGAACCTGTTCGGTTGAGGTCGCCTTACGCTGGGGCACCGGTTACGATTCCGAAGTCAAATCTTTTGTGAACATTATTGCCACACCAAAAGGCGGCACTCACATGGCCGGCTTTGAAACCGGGCTCATGAAGGCAATTCGAACTCAGATCGACGCGAATTCGCGAAAGTTGAAACTGGGAAACGACAAGGTTGAAAAAGAAGACATCATGGCGGGTATGACCGCCGTGATCTCGGTGCGAATCGCCGAACCACAATTTGAGGGCCAAACCAAAGAAATCTTGGGTACACCAGCCGTTAAAAACATCGTTACTAACGTGGTCACTAAGGCGCTAACCGAGGTGCTCACCAGTGCCAAACGCGACGACAAGTCGCAGTCGGCTCTGCTACTGGAGAAAATTGTTGCCGAGATGAAATCTCGCATTTCCGCCCGAACGCACAAAGAAACCCAGCGACGTAAAAACGCGCTTGAGTCGTCTTCTCTCCCAACCAAGTTGGTTGACTGCCGAACCGGCGAAACTGACATTTCCGAACTCTTCATCGTTGAGGGTGACTCAGCTTTGGGTACGGCGAAGCTGGCTAGAAATAGCGAGTACCAGGCCCTCTTGCCGATCCGCGGAAAAATCTTAAACGTTCAGAAGGCTTCGGTTTCCGACATGCTTTCTAACACCGAGTGCGCATCGATTATTCAGGTAATCGGTGCCGGTTCGGGTAGAAGTTTCGAACTGGATGTTGCTCGCTATGGCAAAGTAATTCTGATGAGCGACGCCGATGTTGATGGTGCCCACATTCGCACTCTGCTACTCACACTTTTCTTCCGCTACATGAGACCCCTGGTAGACGCTGGTCGAGTTTATGCAGCCGTACCTCCGCTTCATCGCGTGGTGGTCATGAATCCTGGCACAAAGCCAAACGAGACTCTCTACACCTACTCACAGGCGGAACTAGAGGCGGTTCTGGCAAAGTTGGCCGCCACCGGAAAGCGTTATCAAGAGCCGATTCAGCGATACAAGGGCCTCGGTGAAATGGATGCCGATCAGTTGGCCGAAACCACGATGGATCGAGACCGCCGAACCCTTCGCAGAGTTCGAGTTGAAGATGCCGCTGCCGCTGAGAGAGTCTTTGAACTCCTCATGGGAAACGATGTGGCACCAAGACGTGACTTCATTATCGATTCGGCCGATAGCTTCGACACCGACAAAATCGACGCCTAGTCTTTAGCGTTTTCCTGCGCTAGCAATTGCCACAACCAGAGCGGTTCCGCTGGCATCTCTCTTAGCCAGCTCGATGGCCGCTAGGTCAATTGGCTTGCCGTCGGAACTAGCACCGAGCGGATCCAGGTCGGCGATTGTTGCAAAGTACAGGTGATCTTCATTTTTGGTGAACTTGTGCGCACGAACACCACCGGTTGCTCGACCCTTGGCAGGAAACTCGCTCAGCATGGAACGTTTAAGGCTTCCACCATCGATTCCAGCCAAGGTGCTCTCCGACTTGGCAGCTGTAATGACTTGGGTTTCAGCTGCATTGGTAACCGCTCCAAAAGCAATGACCACGGCTCCATCGGAGAGGTTGATGCCGGCAATACCGGCAGCCTGGCGTCCGGTGGCCCGAACTCCCTTGGCGTCAAAACGAAGAAGCTGAGCATCCGAGGTGATCAGCACGTATTCGATTACGTTTTCAGCCGATTCGGCTCCGATTAGATGATCGCCCTCTTTCAGAGTGATTACCTCAAAGTCATCCTTATTTGGCCAGTCTGAGACGATGCGCTTGATAACTCCCTGTGCGGAAGCTACCGCGATTTCGGCTGACGAGGAGAGATCGAATACGCCAATCAGTTTCTCGCTGCCCTTGAGCCCTAAGAATTCGCTTGCGGTTACAGCCGCTGCAGCATCGAAGGTGTCTCCAACCGGTGGAATGTCACCGGCGTGAATCCGAAGCATCCGCCCGGCACTGGTCACAAAGCCAATGTCGGTTCTAGTGCTGGTTTCAATATGATTGGCAACGCCATCGTGGCGCTTACGCTTCGACCCTTGAACGCTTGCCACATAAGCCGGAGTTCTGCCCAATAGCCCGCTTGAGGTTAGCAAAATCGAGCAATCGGTGTCGGCTAGTTCTGCGCCAGAGGCCATTGCCTTGGCGTTACTGACCGCCTTAACCTCACCATCTTCAGATATGAGTTGAGTTCTGCGAGCATCTCCATATTTGTCTGCCACCGCTTCTAGCTCTTCGGCAACCATCGCCTTCAAAAGCGCTTCGTTGGCGAGCAACTTTTCCAGAAACGCGATTTCGGAACTTAGCGAATTGGCTTCTGTTTCAAGCTCAATCTTGCTGAACTTGGTAAGACGACGAAGTTTTAGTTCCAGAATGTACTCGGCCTGTATTTCTGACAGCGCGAATTTGGTCATCAATCCGGTTCGCGCTTCGTCGACTTCGTCTGAAGTTCGAATAATTCGAATGACTTCGTCAATTTCCAGGATTGCCTTCAAAAGACCCTCTAGGAGATGGAGTCTGGCTTGCATCTTTCCCAAACGGTTACTGCTGCGACGCCTGGTAACCAAAATGCGGTGGGCTAGGAAGACGCCTAGTAAATCACGAAGACCAAGTGTCTGTGGACGTCCGGCAACCAGTGCCACGTTATTGATACCAAACGAATCTTCCATCGGAGTGAAACGGTAGAGCAGGTCCAAAACAACCTCTGGGTCG
Source organism: uncultured Micrococcales bacterium (assembly GCA_903824455.1). Taxonomy (GTDB): domain Bacteria; phylum Actinomycetota; class Actinomycetes; order Actinomycetales; family Microbacteriaceae; genus Rhodoluna. The sequence continues at coordinate 15,475 of CAIJWY010000076.1, read as the reverse complement.
AAACCGGTCTTCAGCTCGATGACCAGTTTTAGGCCATTGGTTCGATCGGTCAGGTCGGTAACCGCCGCGATACCCTGCAGCTTTTTGTTGTTAACTCCCTCTTTGATTTTTTCGATGACCTTTTCCGGGCCAACCAGATAGGGCAGTTCGGTAACGACCAGACCAAGCTTTCGTGGGCTAACACTTTCTACCGAGACTCTGGCGCGGGTCTTGAAGCTTCCTCGCCCGGTCTCATAAGCATCTTTGATGCCATCCAAACCAACGATGATTCCACCCGTTGGAAGGTCAGGACCAGGCACAAACTTCATAAGTTCGATGTTTGACGCATCAACATTGTTGAGGAGATGAACCGCTGCGGCTATGGTTTCCCGCAGGTTATGCGGCGCCATGTTCGTCGCCATACCTACAGCGATACCGGCAGACCCGTTGACGAGTAGGTTTGGGAAGGCGGCGGGCAGAACTTCTGGTTCGGTTAGCTGGGCGTCGTAATTTGGCTTGAAGTCGACTACGTCTTCGTCGAGGTCTTCATTCATTAACATTGCCGCTGCCGAAAGCCTAGCTTCGGTGTAACGAGCAGCCGCAGGGCCGTCATCGAGACTGCCGAAGTTTCCGTGGCCATCGATTAGCGGCATCCGAAGCGAGAAGTCTTGAGCCATGCGAACCATGGCGTCATAAATTGCACTGTCGCCGTGCGGGTGCAATTTACCCATAACTTCGCCGGTAACTCGAGCCGACTTCACATGGCCCTTATCTGGGCGCAGACCCATCTCGCCCATCTGGTAAATGATGCGTCGGTGAACCGGCTTTAGGCCATCACGCGCGTCTGGAAGCGCTCGAGAGTAGATAACCGAATACGAGTACTCCAAAAAAGACTCTTGCATTTCAAGAGTCAGGTCGATGTCGACAATCTTTTCTGAAGGGGGGATGTTATTCGTCATAGTTTCTTTTATTGCTGTGGCAAACTCGAGGGGATGAACCCTTTGATGCTACCGCCAGCCCCTAAAGATGTTGGGAGATTATCCAATGTGTTTAGTAGCGCTTTGGCTTCTATCGGCGTAACTGCAACCAACTCGCTTCGGCTACCTCAAGTAAATCACTCACTGGTCATACTGATCGATGGTCTCGGCTACGAAAACTTGAAATCGGCCCAAGGTTACGCAAGGTTCCTCAATTCCTCGCTCACTGAAAGCATTCGGTGCGAGTTTCCCAGCACCACCGCAACCTCGCTTACCGGCCTAGCCACCGGCACGAGGGTGGCTGAGCACGGAGTTCTGGGGTATTCGGTTTATGACCGCTCCAAGGGCCTTGCAATTAATCTTCTAAATGGTTGGGCCAATCAGAGCGAAGCACGCGAATACAAGCGGATACCGAGCCTCTCGGAAGCGGTACCTTCGGCGCTAGTTCGGGTAATTGGTCCCGCGGTTTACCAAGATTCGGGCTTCACCGAACTAACCATGGCGGGAGCCGATTATTTGGGAGAGGACGATATCTCGGAGAGGTTGGCCCGCGCCCGCAAGATTGCAACTGGAAAGTCACTGACCTATCTCTACATTCCAGAGCTCGACCAACTGGCACATCGTTTTGGCGTTGAATCTCAGAATTGGCTAAACGAGCTGGAGGCGATCGACGGCTTGATAGCCAAATTTGCCCTTGACCTCCCTGCCGGTTTTGGCGTTCTAGTGACTGCCGACCACGGAGTGATCGATGTTCCAAGCAGCGGGCAGGTGATGTTGGATGACTTCGAGTGGTATCAGAGTGCGGTGGAATACACGGCCGGGGATCCACGCTGCAATTTCGTCTATCTGAGAGCGGAAGCGTCTTTGGATGCGCTACGAGAGCATCTTCATAAAAACTTCGGCACCGATGCATTCATCTGCACGGTCGCTGAGTTGAAGGCATCCGGTTGGGCAGACTGGACTTCCGCAGCCGCCAGACCGATGGCCCCTGATTTGTTGATCATCTGGCAATCGAAAATGGTTGGGTATGACCGTAGGTTTGCTAAACCATCTCACCTAAAAATGATTGGGCAGCACGGGGCGATCTCCGATACCGAAACTCGAATCCCGCTGATTAGGCTAGGCAGCTACTAGAAAACTTCGCCGTCGTCGGATTGCGTTCCACGAACTATTTCGTCCCAAGACGGCATCGGTGGACGCGACTTCTTTGATTCGGGAGCTGGCTGTTCAGACGAAACTTGCGACTCTTCACCAACTCCTTCGAGCTCGTCCTGAGGGTCTTCTTCAATTGAGTATTCGATGAGGGTTACTTCGGCTTCTACCTCGGTAAGCACTTCCGTGGCTTCTGGAATTGGAGTCACTGCTTCGGTTTGTTCCCGGCGCTTACGAAAGGCTTCAAGTTTGTCTGCGGTTACCACCGAGGTTTGAGATTCGACCTCATCTTGACTGGCTCGAGGGTTGGCGCTCAGTGGAGAGTCAAGGTTTGAGGTCGGCGTTGAAAGACTCGCTGCGTTGGCAGTTTCTGGGGTTAGCAGGTACTTGCGCGGATCGAAGGTCCAGGTGGCTGAACCGGTGTCGCCGGATTGATCGAACTCAACCACAATTTCCCAAACGGTGTTATCCCCGCGCCTAGCCGACCAGCGCGGCTTGCTAGCTCCACCCTGAAGCAGCTTTCCTTCAACCACATCGCCGAAAGCCTTCTTCTCAACATCGTTAAAGCGATCGGCAGGCAGTTCAACTCGAATACTCTTAGCGAGATCAACCATGTGTGCCAATTCTTCGAGCACTGGGTGCGCAAACCGCTCGATTACCTCTACGCTGCCGCCACTTGATTCAGCCAGCTCGGCCACTGTTGCCCCGCCACGAACCGCATCTTGGATCTCCCTGGGGGAAAGTTCTTCACCACTCAGGTCTGGAAGGCGGCTTTCCTTGATGGTCTTCTTCAGGGTTTCGTCGATAGCGACGCTAAATCGTTCGCCATCGCTCGACACCAACAGCAGTTGGTCTTGATCCCGACCAATTGGATTCAATTCGCGCATAAAACCCTCCTGCCAAGAGTTTGCCACCAGTTCTTCCAATTGCGTTGCATTGGAGAGTGTGTGGAATAAAGAACTTTTTTTCGAGCTTAGGGTGTTTTGCGTTTGCGAAAATCGGTAACTTGTTGGACACTAAACGCGCTTAAGTAATATCTGATCTACGAAGGACAGGCGAATGGCCACCGATTACGACGCTCCACGCAAGAATGACGACGATGCTGAATCATTGGACGCGCTAAAAGAGCGCCTTCCAGAGAAGTCTTCCGTTAGCTCAGAACTTGATGAGATCGATCACTCCGGTGAAATCATTGACCCTGATAAGCATGACGAACTAACCGAAGTTGTGGTTATCCCTCAACAGAGCGATGAATTCACCTGCATGAGTTGCTTTATCGTCAAGCACAACTCGCAAATGGCCAAGAAGAAGAACAGCAAGGATGTCTCTTACTGCGTTGAATGCGCAGGCTAAGACTTCTTCAAAGCTGCTGCCAGTAGGTCTGGTCGCCTGGTGCTAACCAGCCAGTAAGGCGTGTTGTCGCTCTTATCGGTGATTTCGATCTTGATTAAGCCTTTGACACTTGCTTGCACCGACAGCCAGGCTCTAGCGTCCAAGTTCCGCCCAAGCTCCTCGAAAACTTCGGATTTCTGGACCACCGTTACCTCACCAATGAACTTCTTTTCGATGCTGGCTCCCTTGCAACTCAAGGTCGAGTCATTCAGTTCGATGGTCGGCGAATTCAAGAAAATTATCAAGACAAAACAAATGGTTATGACGAAAGCCACTGGCAGGGACAAGCTCGCGTTGATTGGCAACATAAGGGCAAAAACGCTTACGAAAAGCAAAATTGGCAGAATCAGGTTGGCGGCACTGGGCAACACCCGCTCACGGTAAATCATCACGAATTTAGACTACGCTCTAACCATGACTGAAACAGTTCCCGTTCTAATTGTTGCCGATCCCGAATTGATGCCAGCCTATGCACAGCCAGGAGACGCTGGTTGCGACCTCCGAGCATCAGAGGCACTTACTGTTCCAGCACGAGGCCGAATTCTGGTCAAAACCGGCGTTTCGATCGCCCTGCCGGATGGATACGTGGGTCTCGTGCACCCTCGCTCGGGTCTCGCTGCCAAGCACGGAATAACCGTTTTGAACACACCTGGCACTATCGACGCTGGTTACCGCGGAGAAGTTATGGTGACTCTTTACAACAGCTCCGACCAGGATTTTGAGGTAGCCCGATTGGACCGCATAGCCCAACTGGTTATTCAGCAGGTAAGCCGAGCGCATTTTGTTGTTGTTGATCACCTGCCCGAATCGTCCCGAGGGGAAGCAGGCTTCGGTTCTTCGGGGGTGAAGTAGTTCATGCCAGATAGCTTGAATCATCCGGCAACCGGACCGCACGACGTTTCTGAGGTTGGCTCCACGCTGGGTTACCTATCTTTCGGCAGCATTCTGATGCCAACTATTGAGGCAATTTCAGTTCGGGTCGAGGTAGATGAAAACACTGGCCTGGTTGTTGCAGTGAGCTTTGAACATGAGGGTTCGGTACTTCAGGTTTCTGCCTTTGCGGCGGCCAAGAGCGATGAACTTTGGCCGGAGATTTACGATCAGCTAATCGAGACCGTGACCACTACCGGGGGATCAATTGTTGAAACCGTCGGCGGATTCGGCAAGCAGCTAGAAGCCACGTTGGTTACGCCTAATGAAACTAGAGAGCTTCGATTTATTGGCTTCGACGGCCCTAGATGGTTTTTAAGGGGAGCGGTTACCGGCCCTGCCCTGACCAACGAAAACGCGGCCCAAAACATGGAAGACATTTTCAGGTCGCTGGTAATTGACCGAGGTAATTCCGCTTTACCTCCGCGTGAACCACTCCCGCTCAAGGTTCCCGAAGGAAACTTTGTTCCTCCGAAGTCTGGTCTCTAGTGACCGATCTAGACCCTAAAACGAGCGCTGGTAAAAGGCTCGGTGTTGACACGTCGGGCGAGGCTCCAACCCAAAACGCAAAGTCAATTCTTGCCACTCTCGGAGGACCGATTGGGATTCTAGAATCTCTCATTCCGGGTACCGTCTACGTGACACTGTTTGGGTTCACGCTAAACGTGTTGCTATCAGCTGTTTCCGCTGCATCGGTTGCTGTTGTTTTTGCAGTCATTCAGATAGTTCGTCGACGACCTCTAACGCAAGTTTTCGCAGGTTTAATTGGCCTCGCGATATCCATCTATCTTCCGCTTCGTGACGGGCTAAACGACACCCACGCAGCTGACTATTTTGTGCCAGGCCTGCTAACTAATTTGGCGTATCTGGTGGCCCTTACAATTTCCGTATTGGTCAGATATCCTCTACTTGGAGTGGTTTTAGGTCTTCTTTCGGGTAAATCGCAGACTTGGCGCAAGGATAAGGCCATCTTCCGCAGGTATAACTGGATTACCATCATGTGGATTGGCATGTTTGCCACCAGATTGGCGGTTCAACTCCCGCTTTACCTAGCCGGCCAGGTACCCGCATTGGGTATCGCTAAGTTGGCGCTGGGAACACCACTTTATGCCCTGGTCATTTGGTTTACCTGGTTAAGTGCTCGAGAAACCTTCCGCCCAGTCAAGTAATGGTAGTTTTGTAGTGTTTGAGTGCTTTTAGTAGGAGTTTTTTGTGTCAAAGGTAAACAGTTTCGGTTCTGCGGATTATCTGCAGGTTGGCGATAAGTCTTATAAGTACTTCCGCATCGATTCCTTGAACTCGGCAAAACTCCCTTACAGCCTGAAAATCCTCCTAGAAAATCTACTGCGAACCGAAGATGGGGCAAACGTCACTGCAGAACAAATCACTGCGCTTGCCATCTGGGACCCAAAGGCGGAACCAGACACTGAAATTCAGTTCACTCCAGCCAGAGTCATCATGCAGGACTTCACCGGTGTGCCTTGCATCGTGGACCTGGCAACAATGCGCGAAGCCATGGCAGCACTTGGCGGCGACCCTAAACTTATCAACCCTCTGGCGCCAGCCGAAATGGTTATCGATCACTCGGTGATCATCGATGTTGCCGGAAGCCCAGAGGCGTTTGAAAAGAATGTTGAACTCGAATACCAGCGCAATGCAGAGCGATACCAGTTCCTTCGCTGGGGTCAAACCGCCTTTGATAACTTCAAGGTGGTTCCTCCAGGTACCGGAATCGTGCACCAGGTAAACATTGAATACCTTGCGCGCACGGTGATGGCAAACGAAGTAAACGGCGAGTTACAGGCCTACCCGGATAGCTGTGTTGGAACCGACTCTCACACCACCATGGTCAACGGCCTCGGCGTTCTCGGTTGGGGAGTAGGCGGCATCGAAGCCGAGGCGGCGATGCTCGGTCAGCCGGTATCAATGCTCATTCCTCGCGTGGTTGGTTTCAAGCTGACCGGAGCAATTCCTACCGGCGTCACGGCAACCGATGTGGTGCTAACGATTACTGAGCAGCTTCGTAAACATGGCGTGGTCGGCAAATTCGTTGAATTCTACGGTGCCGGCGTTACTTCGGTGCCTCTGGCCAACCGAGCAACCATCGGTAACATGAGCCCTGAATTTGGCTCAACCGTGGCCATTTTCCCAATCGACGAGGTTACTCTCGACTACCTAAGAATTACCGGCAGAAGCGACGAAGACGTGGCCCTGGTTGAGGCCTACACCAAGGCGCAAGGACTCTGGCATGACCCTAGCATTGAGCCTGTCTACAGCGAATATCTAGAACTTGACCTCGGCACCGTGCGTACTTCGATTGCCGGGCCAAAGCGTCCGCAAGACCGCGTCGAACTTTCGAACGCAAAAACCGCTTTCAATGAGATTCTTCCTTCCTACACTTCGCAGGTTTCAAAGCCAAGTGCGGTTGAAGGAAAGAGCTACACCATCGACAACGGCTATGTAACCATTGCCTCAATCACCTCTTGCACCAACACCTCTAACCCATCGGTGATGATGGCGGCCGGTTTGGTAGCCCGCAACGCGGTGGCTAAAGGCCTAAAGGCCAAGCCGTGGGTGAAGACTTCGTTGGCTCCTGGTTCTAAGGTGGTCACCGATTACTACGAAAAGGCCGGCCTCACCGACGATCTAGACGCACTCGGCTTCAACCTCGTTGGTTACGGCTGTGCCACCTGCATCGGAAACTCTGGCCCACTTGACGAGCATATTTCTTCAACCATCCAGAGCAACGATCTTGCGGTAACCGCAGTTCTTTCTGGCAACCGTAATTTCGAGGGTCGAATTAGTCCCGACGTGAAAATGAACTATTTGGCTTCGCCGCCGTTGGTTATTGCCTACGCATTGGCCGGAACCATGAACTTCGATTTCGAGTCGGATTCACTAGGCGAAGACCAAGACGGAAACGCTGTATTCCTTAGAGACATCTGGCCGACTGCCGAAGAGGTCCAGCAGACCATTGATTCATCAATCAACTCGTCGATGTTCAAAAAGCAGTATGGCAGCGTTTTCGAGGGAGACGCCAGGTGGAAGGGTCTTGCTACTCCTACCGGCGCGACATTTGCCTGGGACAAGAATTCAACCTATGTTCAGAAGGCTCCATACTTCGACGGTATGACCATGACTCCTGATCCGGTCGAAGACATTCATGACGCTCGAGTACTAGCCCTGCTTGGAGATTCTGTTACCACCGACCACATCAGTCCAGCCAGTTCGATCAAAGCCGATTCGCCGGCTGGAAGATACCTCAGCGAACTTGGTGTGGCCCGAGCAGACTTCAACAGCTACGGCTCTAGGCGAGGTAACCACGAGGTAATGATTCGCGGCACTTTTGCGAACATTCGCCTAAGGAACCTACTTTTGGACGGAGTTGAAGGTGGTTACACCAGAGACTTCACGAAAGCGGATGCGCCGCAGACATTCATTTTTGACGCTGCCGAAAACTATCGCACCGCTGCCACACCGCTGGTAGTTCTCGGGGGCAAGGAATATGGCACCGGATCTTCACGAGACTGGGCTGCTAAGGGCACGAGTTTGCTAGGGGTTAAAGCGGTTATCTGCGAGAGCTTTGAGCGCATTCACCGCAGTAACCTAATTGGCATGGGCGTCATTCCACTGCAGTACCCAGCTGGCGAGACTTCATCCAGCCTCGGCCTGGATGGCACTGAAACCTATTCGATTGTTGGCATCACTGCACTAAATGGCGGTATTACTCCAAAAACTGTAAAGGTCACGGCAACCCCGTCGGCTAATTCACCAGCCGGTAAGCAGACTATTGTTTTCGATGCAGTGGTTCGCATCGATACACCTGGCGAAGCCGATTACTACCGAAACGGTGGAATTTTGCAATACGTTTTGAGATCTTTGGTGGCATAAACCCTAAGGTTTTCGGGTTTAGAAAATTATGAGTATTCTCGAGGGAATCAAAGGTCCTAGGGACCTTGATGCCCTGACTCCCGATGAAGTAGTGCAGCTATGTGGGGAAATTCGTGAGCACTTAGTTCAGTCGGTGGCCAAAACCGGCGGGCATCTTGGTCCAAACCTCGGCGTTGTTGAAACCACCGTTGCCATCCACCGTATCTTCCAATCACCCCAAGACCCGATCATTTTCGACACCGGGCATCAGTCTTATGTTCACAAAATTCTCACCGGACGCAGCGACCTCAGCACCCTTCGAAAGAAGGATGGCATCGCCGGATACCCGCAGCGTTCCGAATCTGAACACGACGTGGTTGAAAGCTCGCACGCGTCTAGTTCGCTGTCTTGGGCCGATGGAATCGCTAAAGCTTTCAAGATTTCCGGTCAAGATGACCGTTATGTAATTGCCTTACTTGGCGACGGAGCACTTACCGGCGGTATGACCTGGGAAGCTCTCAACAACATCACTCACGAGAACGATCGCAAACTAATAATCGTTGTCAACGACAATGGGCGTTCTTATGCACCTACCATCGGTGGTTTAGCAAAACACCTAAACAACATTCGAACCGACCGCCGATACAAGAGAATGTATCGCCTCAGCAAAAAATTCTTTTACGCGTTTGGATCCTTTGGAAAACTTGTTTTCAATGCGGCAAGGGGAGCGGGCAAAAGCGTTTTGGAAACCCTGGCGCCAGATAGCATGTTCCCGAACCTGGACATCAAGTACATCGGCCCAATCGACGGTCACGACATCGAGGCTCTAGAACACGCTTTGAAACTGGCAAAAAAGTACTCGAGCCCGGTAATTGTTCACGTGATGACTCAAAAGGGCAAAGGCTTTGACCCTGCAATGCTCAACGAAGACGACCAATTCCATGCCGTTGGCAAGATTGATCCAAATACGGGTGAATCGCTTGAGATAAGCGGAGGCGTGTCATGGACCAACGTGTTCCGTGAAGAAATTATTAAGATCGCCGACCAGCGTACCGACATCGTTGGAATCAGCGGCGCAATGACCATTCCCGTTGGCTTAGACGCCTTCGCTAACAAGTATCCTGAGCGAGTCTTCGACGTTGGAATTGCCGAACAGCATGCAGTAGCCTCGGCGGCCGGCATGGCATTTGGTGGACTTCACCCGGTAGTTGCTGTTTACGCAACATTCATCAATCGTGCTTTCGACCAGGTCCTAATGGATGTTGCCCTGCACAAAGCTGGTGTTACCTTCGTGCTCGACCGAGCGGGCGTTACCGGACCCGACGGCGCGAGCCACCACGGCATGTGGGATTTGGCAGTGCTGCAGATTGTTCCCAACATCCGAATTGCGGCACCGCGCGATGCTCTTCGATTGCGAGAAGAGTTAAACGAAGCCGTCGCTGTTTCCGATGCGCCAACTGTGATTAGGTTCCCTAAAGGTGTAGCAGAGACCAGCATCGACGCACTTAAACGATCTAAAGACGGTGTCGACTACCTCTATCAATCACCTGCCAAGGACGTGCTCATCGTTGCCATCGGATCCATGGCCACCATTGCCTTGCAAACGGCTGATCTTCTTAAAGCTCAGGGCATAGGTTGCACCGTGGTAGACCCTCGGTGGGTAGTTCCTGTTCCTAAGACTGTTCTCGAGGAAGCTTCCAACCACCGACTAGTGGTAACCATCGAAGACGGCGTCAAAGTTGGCGGAATCGGAACACGCATCCGACAAGACATGAGAACCGCTCAGATAGACACAGCGCTCAATGAAATTGGCTTACCTGATGAATTCTTGGAACACGCTTCTCGCGATCAGATTTTGGAGCGGGTTGGCCTCACGGCAAAACAGATTTCTCACGACGTTGTTGCTCAAGTGCTTGGCGCAAAAGTGCCTCACGCTAGGAAACTGGACGGGTTTCCTGAGACAACTTCTCTAGAGCAGAACTAATCGGCGAAGCCACCGCATCAACCTGCCACTGACGAGCTCCCATAGCAAGAAGTTGCTTCGCTATGTCTTCCTCGGGTTCCCACGCAACGCGTCTTAGTAAGTCGGGTTGGAGCAAATTCTCCAGGGGAACTTCGAATTCCAGCGCCAGTTCCGCCATCACTGGCTTGAGAGCCTGCAACCTGGCATCCGCCTCCGGGTAACGACTTGGCCAGTTGCGATGGTTCGGAATTCCGGTTGAAACAAGTTTTAGAGCGGGAGTGTCTTTAGTGGCGCGGCCTTTTGAATATGCTTCCCACCAAACATCTAAAAAGCTCCTTGATGCTCTGCCGGTAAAGGTTTTTAGCGATGAGAGTTCAGATTTGCTGGAAATTCCAGATTTCACGAGCGCCACGATCGACGAATCGGAAACCAGCCGACCAGGTGCCGTGTCTCTATCCTGAGCCAGTGCGTCGCGAGCAAACCAAAGTTCTTTTGCTATCGCCAGCTTCTGAACGTCTTTAACGTCGTGAAGGCCGGTCATGCTGCGCCAGCGGTCGGGGGACTGAGGCTTAGGTTCGAACCCTAATAGATGTTTGAATTCTTGCTCTGCCAAATGGCCTTTATTGGCTTGTTCCAGTTGCTCCATAAGTACTTTGGCTAGAGCCGGCAAAACGTCAACGTCTAGGGCTGCATAGTTGAGCCAGCTGTTTGGTAGCGGCCGAACCGACCAGTCGGCAGCCGAGTGTTCTTTTGCCAATCGGAACCCAAGCAACTGTTCACAAGCCGCTCCTAGACCTACTCTCGGCAGGTTCAACAGACGTGATCCATGTTCGGTGTCGATCAGGGCAGCGGGCTTCAGGCCCACCTCAGCGAGACACCCTAGGTCTTGGGTGGCGGCGTGCAAAATCCAAGTCAGCCCGTTACAAAATTCAGCCAAGGTAGACCATGCGGGTGACTTGGAGAGATCGATGGGGTCGATCAGGAAAATGTCGGTGTTCTCTCGGTGAAGCTGAATCAGGTACGCGGTGTTACCGTAACGAAATCCGCTGGCTCGCTCGGCATCAATTGCTAGCGGACCAGTACCTGTTTTAAGATTCTCAACCGCACCCACTAGCTCGGATTCGCTGTCGACGTAGTAAACCGCTGCCACAGACTCTGTTCGAAGCGGAAGTTCTACCGGTTCTTCTGCACTAGCTTCTTGGGTCAAGTTGGCTAACCCCTTCGCCATGCAGCGAAAGCCCACTCATCATGCAAATAAGGTCAACCCAAGCCTCTAGGTGGCCCGCGAAGTCTTCGCTGGTTGGGCACCAGCTGGCGCGAAGCTCAAGTTCGGCATGGTGCGATTGAGCCGCTAGCGTGCCGTGACCCACCGAAAGCACTCGGGTGGTAGTTCCGCCAGCCACGTCGACGGTAGCGCCATGTTGTTCGAGTGATGCCGATAACCATGCCCAGGCAATTTCGGATGAGTCGTCATTAAAGCCAATGTCGGTTTCCAGGGGAGACTTCGCGTAAAGAATAACGCGGTAATTGTTGGTCCAGGAGTCCTGAGGCGCGTCGTCCCAAAGCAGAATGAAACGGCCGGTTCCTCTAAAAATCGATGAGTCTTGATCGTTTGCCTTCACGTCGCAAGAGAATGCAATAGCGTGGCGAGATAGATTTTGTGGCGCATCAATTTGATCCACGATTACTTCAGAGCGAATATTCGATTGCGCCAATGAAGAAGCGGCTAAGCGAAATTCAGCGTTAGCGCTTTGGTCAATCTCTAACTCGAGCACCACTCAACAATATTGGGAAAAAGGTTTGGTTAATCGTTGCCACGCCGCCATCTGGTGAACAGCGTTTGCTCTTTCATGAGTGATTCCGAGATAACAAGTGAGGAGTCAAGTCCTTTGATGACCTTTTTGGCAACTTCGAGGCCGCCGACTGGAATGGTGAGACAAAATTCGTCGACTAAATCTGCCGCTAAAAATTCTTTCGCGAGGCTTGGGCCAACCTCTAGCAAAATTCTTTCAAAACCCAGGTAGCAAAGAGTTGATAACACCCAGGTTCCTAAATGAACTCCTGCCGGAGGCGTAAGAATAACTCGCCCATCGGCTGAACGTTCAAGATGCGAAATAACAAAGAGCTGCAAAGTCTGAGTATTTTTATAGTTCTCCCGCCGCGCAGTGTTTCCGCCGGTGACCAAAGCATCTGAGACCGATCTGAGTTGGCCAATCAGTTTTCGATCCAAATCATTACTGATTCCTCGACTTGACCCAAGGTCGTCAATTAGTTCGGCGCCGGGTCCGGCAACCATGTTGAGTCGAACTCCGGTTAGGGGCTGATAGTTTTCAAGCCAGCTCATGCAGACTTTTCGCGAACCTGACGCTTTATTCGGTTGAGCATCCCGCGTAGTCCATTGATTCGAAGTAGTGAAACCGCGTCCTTTAGATGCAACCGATCTGGAAGATCTTCCGGTGCCGAAAGTACTTCGTTCACGGAACGCCCGTCTAAGAGTTGATGAAGGATGCTGGCAAACCCACGGGTTGTTGGTGCCTCTTCTGGGGCGGTTAGAAAGATTGCCACCTTGCCCTCTTGAACCTCAACAAATAGGAACACCGGAGACTGGCATTCTTCAACTCGCTCAAGTAAGTCTGGGTGTTCCAAATAGCGATCAGGTAGTGGTGGCAGGCCGTCGGCCAGCTCGAGCAGAAGAGTCAAACGGTCACGCACACTAAGGTCGGCAAAGTCTTGACCCAGATCCGAGAGAGCTTGCTCAACGGTTGGCATTAGCGGGTGAACACTCCTGGTTCGTCTCCCATTACGATTGGCGCGCCCACGAGGCAACCCCATTCGGTCCAGGAGCCGTCATAGTTTCTAACCTTGGTAAATCCAAGCAGATACTTCAAAACAAACCAGGTGTGGCTTGAGCGTTCGCCAATGCGGCAGTAGGCGATGACGTCGTCATCCACAGACATTCCGAGTTCCTGCTGGTAAATCTGTGAAAGTTCTTCAAAGCTCTTGAAAGTTTTATCCTCGTTGGCTGCTTTAGCCCAAGGTACCGAGTGTGCTCCTGGAATGTGCCCAGCGCGCAGAGCACCTTCCTGCGGGTAGTTGGGCATGTGGGTGCGTTCCCCGTTGTATTCCTGTGGGGAGCGAACGTCGACCATTGGCTGACCAATATGCGCCAAAACCTGATCCCTGAAAGCCCGGTCGGTAACATCGTCACGTTCGATAATCGGATACGACGTTGGAACGAGTTCAGCAATCTCTTTGGTGATGGCCCTACCTTCGGCGATCCACTTGTCACGTCCGCCATCGAGCAGACGCACATCCTCGTGACCGAAAAGCTTGAAGACCCAAAGAGCATAGGAAGCCCACCAGTTGCTGGCGTCACCGTAAAGAACAACGGTGCTGTCACGAGTGATTCCCGAGCGTGCTGCAAGAGCAGCAAAAGCCTCGCCGTCGAGGTAGTCGCGAACCACCGGCTGGTTTAGGTCGGTGTGCCAGTCAATCTTGACGGCACCTGGAATGTGCCCTACATCAAACAACAGCACGTCTTCATCGGACTCAACCACAACTAAGCCAGGTTTCCCCAGGTTCTCCTCTAGCCACTGCGTTGATACCAGTGCTCCAGGGTGAGCATACTTAGAGAATTTGTCAGCTGTGTCTAGTGGCAGAGTCATATGATGCTTTCTGTTAGTTAGGCTTATTGGAGCCCAATACAAGGTTAATTCATCTCGGCGCTTTTCGAAACGGTACGGTCATAATTGGTCACACAACTGCTTGGCGGAGATGACATCTGCGCGCGCGTGCCAGAGCTGGTGGCCAACGAACTTTTAAGCGAACTGGTGCCACCTAGAGAATTCGCCAACTCGAGCTTCAGTAACTACCGGCCTGACCCAAATTTCCCCTCGCAAACGGTTGCCCGCGATGAGGCATCAAACTTCGTCGGAGGTGGTTCCAAGAAGCTCTTCGGCAGGAAAGCCCAACCGGCTGCGCCAGGTCTTTACCTCGATGGCGGATTTGGTGTTGGTAAAACCCACCTCTTGGCGGCCATGTATCACTCTTACTCCGGCTCGAAACTATTTGGAAGCTTCATGGCTTTCACCGCCTTGGTCGGGGCGCTCGGCTTCGCCAATGCTCTTGAGAAACTGAGTTCCTATCGTTTCATCGCCATCGACGAATTCGAACTAGACGACCCAGGTAACACCATGATTATGTCGAGACTTCTCAACGAGTTAGCCAGTAGGGGAACAAAGTTTGCTGCCACATCGAACACCCCGCCCAATGCTTTGGGTGAGGGTCGGTTCGCAGCCGCCGATTTCCAGCGCGAGATTCTAGGGATCGGCAACCAATTTCTAATGCTTCGGGTTGACGGTGAAGACTTCCGCCATCGACCAACCGCGGTCGCTGAGATTACCTACAACCTCGATGAGCTAAAAACTTGGGTGGACAACACCACAGCCGTCGCCGATTTCTCCAAGTTATTGAAAAAACTCGGCAAGGTTCATCCAGCTCTTTACGGAAAGTTGCTGAATGGCGACAGCCGGTTGGCGCTTCTAGATGTGCACCCACTAACGGACCAGAACGATGCGCTCCGATTGGTGAGCCTGATCGACCGCGCCTATGAACTTCAAATCAAGATTCATTCCACCGGAACACCGCTGACCCATATTTTCCCGCAGGTATTTCTAGATGGTGGCTATCGCAAAAAGTATTTGCGAGCTATTTCACGCATCGGCGCCTTGACTTCCTAAAACTTTTTACAATTACGAAACACTTTTGAACCATTACCCGAAACTTTTCTTCGGTTGACTAACAACATGCACCCAATGCAGCGTGCATTTGTTTTCATAGAGAGAGGTAAACAAATGGATCAAGGAAATACGGCATTCGTGCTGATCAGCGCCGCATTGGTGCTACTAATGACCCCGGGACTCGCATTCTTCTACGGAGGAATGGTTCGCGCCAAGAGCGTTGTCAGCATGATGATGCTCAGCTTCGGATCACTTGGCCTCATCGGTGTGTTGTGGGTGCTCTACGGCTACGCCATTGCATTCTCAAACGGAGGAACCAAAGACTTCGTGGGAATCGATGGCTGGTTTGGCATTGACCTCAGCTACATCGGTCTTGGCGCTCAGGTGGCCGACGCGGCCGACCCAAGTGGGGCCTACCCAACTCTTGCGTTCGTGGCCTTCCAAGCTACCTTCGCTATCATCACCGTTGCCCT
>CAIJWY010000075.1 GCA_903824455.1 uncultured Micrococcales bacterium | reverse complement strand
TCAAGAGCTCGTGGACAGTGGAACATTCCTAAAACTGAACCCGGAAAAGCGACCCAACAGCTTCCTGGCTCGCACCGATCCCGGCGACGTGGCTCGCGTTGAAGAGCGCACCTTCATTTGTAGCGAAGCCGAGATTGCGGCTGGGCCAACCAATAACTGGCAAGCTCCCGAGGTAATGAAAGACAAATTGGAGCCGCTCTTCGCCGGCTCGATGCGCGGTCGAACCATGTATGTGATTCCCTTTGCCATGGGTCCGCTCGATTCACCACTAACCCGTTACGGTATTCAGATCACCGATAGCGAATACGCCGTGGTCAACATGCACCTCATGACTCGCGTAACTCCCAAGGTTTCGGATGCCATTCGCGGCGGAGCCGACTGGGTTGCCACAATGCACTCGGTTGGTGCACCGCTAAGCCCCGGTCAGGTAGACAGCTCGTGGCCGAGTAACCGGGAAAAGTACATCTGCCAGTTCCCTGACACCAAAGAGGTTTGGTCTTTCGGTTCCGGTTACGGCGGCAACGCCCTGCTCGGCAAGAAGTGCATGTCACTTCGAATTGGTTCGGTAATGGCTCGCGATGAAGGCTGGCTTGCCGAACACATGCTGATTTTGCGCATGACCAACCCGCAGGGTGAGCGAATGCACCTGGCAGCCGCCTTCCCAAGCGCCTGTGGCAAAACCAACCTAGCCATGCTGCAACCTTCCATGCCCGGTTGGAAAGTTGAAACCATCGGCGATGACATCGCCTGGATTGGGCCAGACACCGAGGGTAATCTTCGAGCCATCAACCCTGAGAATGGCTTCTTTGGGGTTGCCCCTGGAACCAGCACCAAGTCGAATCCGGTTGCCATGGAACTGATTTCCCGAGACACGATTTTCACCAACGTTGCTCTAACCGATGACGGTGACGTTTGGTGGGAGGGAATGACCAAAATTCCGCCGAAACACCTGATCGACTGGCGTGGGAAGTTTTGGACACCGGCTTCTGGCACAACCGCAGCTCACCCGAACGGAAGATTCACCTCGCCGGCCGCCAACTGCCCAACCATCAGCCCAGACTGGGAAGATCCAGCGGGAGTTATCCTCGACGCGATCATTTTCGGTGGGCGCAGATCGGTCGGGGCACCGCTGGTGATGCAGTCGAAGAGTTGGGAACACGGAGTGTTCCTGGGCGCCACCATGGTCTCCGAGCAGACTGCCGCGGCCGAGGGGACAGTTGGAAAACTGCGTCACGACCCATTCGCCATGCTGCCCTTCGCCGGTTATCACATGGCCGACTACTGGCAGCACTGGCTGAACATGGCCGAGAAGATAACGCACCTACCTAAGGTGTTCCGCGTGAACTGGTTCCTGAAGAACGAAAGCGGAAACTTCATTTGGCCGGGATTCTCCGAAAATGCTCGAGTTCTGAAATGGATCATGGAACGAGTGCAAAACCGAGTTGCCGCCAACGAAACGCCATTTGGTTTGCTGCCAAACCTGACCGACCTCGGAGTGGAAGACCTAAACCTTCCGAAAGCAGACTCGGCTCAACTTTTGGCCATGCCAAAAGATCAGCTGCTGTTAGAGCTCGACGACAACGAGGTTTATTTCCGCCAATTCGGTTCTCACCTGCCTGAGGCGATCAGAAACGAACTTGAGCTCGAACTAGAGGCAGCCGCTAACTAAATTCTGGCGCTACTCGGTTGCCAAGTTCGCGAACCACTTCAAACAGCATCTCAACATCGGCTGTGGTGGTTCTAAAGTTCGTGTAGCACGGACGCAACCAAATTTCGTCGTCGATGGTTGCCGGAGAAAGATAAATACGTCCGTCTAGCAAAATCTCTTCGTAAATCCTGCGGTTCAAACCGTTCACGTCGATGACTCCGGCCGGTGCGTATTGAATTGGCACGATAGAGAGCTGTGGCTCGTTTGCAAGCACTCTAAACGACTTGTCTTCCCGAGCCATCCGATATGTCAGTTCGGCTAGCTCGATGTTTTCGGAGATGGCCTTGGCGAACTCGGCAGCGCCGTGAGTGGCAAACCCCATCCACATTTTCAGCGCTCGAACCGGCCTGGAATACTCAAGTGTGATGTCCACGGCGTTTGGTTCGTCGTGGTCGTGAGGCATGTACGCCTCGTTGTGGCTGAAGGTTCGAACCAGCGGCTCGTAATTCTTCATCAGCACAATGCTGCAAGCCTTTGGCACGAACAACCACTTGTGGGCATCGATGGTTACCGAGTCGGCGCGATTGATTCCCTTGAAAAGAGCCTTG
>CAIJWY010000074.1 GCA_903824455.1 uncultured Micrococcales bacterium | reverse complement strand
CCGTAAATGCTCTTGAAGAAGACTTCAAAACCCTAAGCGACGAACAACTTCGGGGCGAGACCCAAGCCCTGCGGGAACGATTTGCCGCCGGTGAGTCACTTGACGACCTGCTTCCAGAAGCCTTCGCCGCGGTTCGCGAAGCCGCCAGCCGAACTTTGGGTATGCGCCACTTCGACGTTCAAATCATGGGTGGAGCAGCTCTTCACCTAGGCAACATCGCAGAAATGCGAACCGGTGAAGGTAAGACCCTGGTTGCTACCCTTCCCGCCTATCTAAACGCTATCTCCGGTCGCGGTGTTCACATTGTGACCGTGAACGACTTCCTTGCCGGTTACCAAAGTGAACTCATGGGTCGCATTTTCCGCGCCCTTGGAATGACCACCGGTTGTATTATTTCCGGTCAGGATCCTCAGGAACGTCGCGAGCAGTATCAAGCCGACATTACCTACGGAACCAACAACGAATTCGGATTCGACTTCCTTCGCGATAACATGGCCCACAGCCAGGGTGAGCTGGTTCAGCGAGGCCATTACTACGCCATAATCGACGAAGTTGACTCGATTTTGATTGATGAGGCTCGCACCCCGCTAATTATTTCTGGCCCGGCATCTGGCGATGTCAACCGCTGGTTTAATGAGTTTGCCAAGATCGTTGACAAGCTTGAGCCAATCATCGACTACGAGGTTGATGAAAAGAAGCGAACCATTGGAATTCTTGAGGGCGGAATCGAGAAGGTTGAAGACTACCTCGGTATCGACAACCTTTATGAGTCGGCGAACACCCCGCTCATCTCGTTCCTAAACAACGCAATTCGCGCCAAAGCGCTGTTCAAGCGAGACAAAGACTATGTGGTCATGAATGGCGAAGTGTTAATCGTCGACGAGCACACCGGTCGCATGTTGGCTGGTCGCCGCTACAGCGAAGGCATGCACCAAGCCGTTGAAGCCAAGGAAGGCGTTGAGGTTAAGGCCGAGAACCAGACTCTGGCCACAATCACCCTGCAGAACTACTTCCGTAGTTACGGCAAACTCGCTGGTATGACCGGTACCGCCGAGACCGAAGCCGGCGAATTCATGAGCACCTACAAACTAGGTGTTATTGCCATTCCAACCAACATGCCAATGATTCGTCTCGACCAGCCCGACCTGGTTTACAAGAACGAAGAAGTAAAGTTCGCTCAGGTTGTTGAAGACATCGCAGCCAGGCATGCAACCAACCAACCGGTTCTGATCGGCACGAACTCGGTTGAGAAGAGCGAATACCTTTCGAAACTTTTGGCTAAGCGCGGAGTTCGACACGAAGTACTCAACGCCAAGAACCATGCTCGTGAAGCCCACATCGTGGCTCAAGCCGGGCGCCTCGGGGCAGTAACCGTTGCCACCAACATGGCTGGACGAGGCACCGACATCATGCTTGGTGGTAACGCCGAATTCCTAACCGTGGAGGCTCTAGCGTCTAAGGGACTAGACCCAGATACCAACCCAGAGGAATATCAGAGCGCCTGGGACAAAACCTTTGCCGAGATCAAAGAAACCGTTGCCAAAGAAGCAGCACAGGTTATTGAAACCGGTGGTCTTTATGTGCTCGGCACCGAGCGTCACGAGTCGCGCCGAATCGACAACCAGTTGCGCGGTCGAGCCGGACGTCAGGGCGACCCAGGTGAATCGCGTTTCTACCTTTCACTAACCGATGATTTGATGCGTGCCTTCAACTCAGGGCCAGCCGCTGCCATGATGAACCGCAGCGACGTGCCAGACGACATGGCAATCGAATCGAAATTGGTTTCGCGGGCAATCGCCAGCGCGCAGTCACAGCTCGAAGGTCGCAACGCCGAGATTCGCAAGAACGTTTTGAAATACGACGACGTGATGTCACGTCAGCGCGACGCAATCTACAACGACCGTCGGCAGATTCTCGAAGGCGAAGACATCACTCCGCGCATCGACGCCTTCCTGGTTGACGTTATCGAGACCGTGGTAAACCAGCACGCTGGCGAGGCCTCATCGGATTGGAACCTTGAGGCCCTCTGGGTTGACTTGAAGGCAATCTATCCGGTCGGTCTAGAAATTTCTGAGGTTCTAGAAGAGGCTGGTACCCGAGCCAGACTTACCAAGAATTTCTTGGTGTCTGAGCTGGTAAGCGATGCCCGAGTGGCATACACCAAAAGGGCAGCCGACATCGGTGACGAAGCCATGCGTGAACTCGAACGCCGCGTGGTGCTTTCGGTAGTTGACCGTAAATGGCGCGAGCACCTCTACGAGATGGACTATCTGAAGGAAGGCATCGGCCTTCGTGCCATGGCTCAGCGCGACCCACTGGTTGAGTACCAGCGTGAAGGTTACGTAATGTTCCAGCAGATGACCGGCGCCATTCGCGAAGAGTCAATCATGTACCTTTTCAATCTCGAAGTTCAGGTGTCTCAAACCCCTGAACCAGTGACCGAGGAGTTTACCTACACTTCGCCAAGCGAAGAGGGAACTCCTGAAGTTACCCAGGAACCTAAGCCAAACAAGGGTGGCCACACTCCTGGTAGTAGCTTCTTCAAAAGCTAGAGCACTGTAATTGCAGTGGCCAACCAGCGGCCAATTCGATGTTCCAGTCTCACCGTCATGGCTCGAGTTCTATTCTTAATTCGTAATAACACGATTGAGTCGATAAGACCTGGTCGCTGCAACTCTTGATGAATGTTGGTTACCGTAACCTTGGGATAGCTTGCCGGCTTTAGGCCTCGTTCACGACGAAGTGTTGCCTGCTCGATGGCTCTTCTTCGAAGGGTTTGGTAAACGTCTTCGTTGATCAGGCCGCCAAGTTGGGTGACACTTCTGGCGCCTTCGATTACCTCGATGATTGCCGGAGCGATGAACGCTAGTTCTCTTGACGCATCGGTTGGTGCAATTTCCCCCGGACTCATGGTTTTCGATTCCATCCCCAGATCCTTTCTATTCCAGACACGCTAAAACTCCCTATGGTTTTTGTCTATGTAAAAAGCCGGTGATTGTGGATAACTTTTTCAGGGAGTCGACTTTTTCCAAATAATCGTTATATGAATCTCGATGCGCTTTTTGAAGACTTAGAAACCCAGTTTGAAACCGCTTTGGCCAAAGCCAACCAGACCCAAAAGTTTGGACTTAACCGCCTTTCGGCATCTATTTCCGGGAATCGAATCACGTTGGATCGCCCGGTGCTCGGAAGTAACTTCGTGGCCGGCCTCATCTCAGGGAAGGCGATTTGGCGCTTCCAACCGCATCGAACTCTAGGCGTGGCCAAACTAACTTTCAACCAGACCCCCTTAGCGGATGTTCAAACGCAAGACGACATCGCTTTGCTTTCAGAAAGCCTGACGGGAAGATTCGTTCGCTATTCACTCAGCGGCGACGGACAACAGATTCGGCGGGGCCGAGTGTTGCAGGTGATGAACGCTCTCATCCTGTTCGAGTCGCCTAACGAGGTTCTGGCTGTGGCCATAGAGCGGTTAGCCTGGCTAGAAGTGCATGCGGACGATAACTGATGGAACTAAAGCTTCGAAAACTTAGTTTGAAATACCTGTTACCCATTTCATCTTTCATCGCGCTTGCCACGGCATTAGCAACTGCTGTGGTCACAGTGAATCTCACCCCTGCCACTCAAACCGTGTTAATTGCCAAAACACCAATCGCCGAAGGTCAGCCAATAACTTCCGAGCTCGTGTCTCAAACTGAGCTGCCAATCGGTGATCTGGCGAGCATCTACCTATCCGAACTGAAGCCCGACCTAATCGCCGCCAGATCAATGACCAAGGGTGAATTGCTGTCAAAGACCGGAGTCTCACAAGTTTCCGATCAACGAATTCCAATCAGACTCAACAACCTTCCGCAAATCTCTAAAGCCATTTCGGTTGGTGACACGGTTGACGTTTGGGCCACCCCGCAAGACCTGGCTAACTCGCCCGAGGCGGTTGCCTTTCGCGCGATTGTAGTTTCGTTGGAAACCACTAATTCAATGGCCCAGATAACCACCTCGGTCGAAATCAGAATCGAACCTGAGTATCTAGAAACACTTCTAACCGCGGTTGACTCGAATTACCGGAT
>CAIJWY010000073.1 GCA_903824455.1 uncultured Micrococcales bacterium | reverse complement strand
GCGTTTTCTCCGTCAAAAGGAAATGCGTAGTAAGCCCAAATAGCGAATGCACTTCCGAGAATCGAGATTAGGAACATGAGTGCCACTTGACGGGCGGCTGCCTTTTCGTGTTTGACGCTCTTATCGGTCATGCGAACGCGATGTGGTTCGATACCAGGATCGCCGATCTTGTCGGCAGAAACTACGGCTAGCCCGGTGGCGTATTCGTGTTCCGGAGTGCTCTCCACGGTCGCTAGGTCTTTGTTGGTTTTAGCCACGATCTTCTTTCTCCTCTACCTAGTTCGACTTAGCGCCGAGCCAAATAGTGATAACGACAATTAGTCCGAGCATTCCCAGCCAAACCACTAGTCCTTCGGCAACGGGGCCAAGATTTCCGAGCTCGTCGCCACCAACCGAAGGGTTCTCCTGCACGTACTTTAGATAAGTAATGATGTCGGTTTTGGCCTCAGGGGAGAGGTTAGTGTTTGAGAAAACCGGCATGTTCTGCGGTCCGGTGACCATCGCCTGATAAATGTTCTTGTCGCTGGTTCCGCGAAGGCTAGGTGCATACTTACCTTCGGTTAGTGCGCCACCGGCGCCAGCAGCGTTGTGACACATTGCGCAGTTGATGCGGAACAGTTCGCCACCTCGTGAGGCGTCTCCCGTGCGAGCGAGATAGGCGGCTGTCGGTGATTCAGGACCTGGCGCTAGCGAAGACACGTAGGCAGCAAGCGCATCGATGGCCTCCTGCTTGAACTGAACCGGCTTTTTCTCCGCCTGAGGACCGGAAGCCTGCATCGGCATGCGACCGGTACCAACTTGGAAATCAACCGATGCCGACCCAACTCCAATTAGTGAGGGAGCGTTGTCGGTGCCCTCGGCGTTCTTTCCGTGGCAACTAGCGCAGTTCGACAGAAAGATTTTCTTGCCGGTATCGATTTGCGCCTGATCAACTTCAGACTTGGGCGCAGCATTGCTTACCGCTGCGCTGGCGGCAACATAGCTGCCACCGCTAACGATTAGGCCGGCGAGAAGAACTAGGGCTGCCGCAACCGGGCTCCTGCGAGAGAATTTCTTGTTTTTAATTGCCATGATATTTACTCTCGTCGCTTACTTCAAAACGTAGATGATTAGGAATAGTGCCACCCAGACAACATCGACGAAGTGCCAGTAGTAGGAAACCACAATAGAACTGGTGGCTTCAGCGTGCCCAAATTTACGCGCTGCGAATGTGCGGCCAACAACGATAAGCATTGCAATTAGCCCGCCGGTCACGTGTAGCGCGTGGAAACCGGTGGTTAGGTAGAAGGCACTGGCATAGGAGTTGGTGTCAAACGCCACGTTTTCCGAAATCAGCTTCGCGTATTCCCAAACCTGGCCAGAAACGAAGATTGCTCCTAGAACGTAGGAAACCAAGAACCACTCGGCCATACCCCATTTCAATGGTGATCCACCGGTGGCGCGAGGCTGCATGCGCTCTGCCGCAAAGACTCCGAACTGAGCCGTAAATGACGATGCCACCAAGATAAGGGTGTTGGTTAGAGCGAAAGGTACGTCGAGTTTGCCTGTTTCTGCGGCCCAAAGCTCTGGCGAAGAGGTGCGAAGGCTGAAATACATTGCGAAAAGTGCCGCAAAGAACATAACTTCGCTGCCGAGCCAGACGATTGTGCCCACCGAGGCAGGACTTGGGCGATTGATTTGCTTGGCACTAGCTAGGGTCGCAGACATAGTTCAATCATAATCGCCAGCCTTTACCTAAGGGGTGAATTTAGGCAGGTTTCGAGGTTAAACTTGTGAATATGACGTTTGCAAACACCTGGCCTGCGGTTTTGGGGAAATTACTCGACAAGCAGCCGCTCTCGCGCACCGAAGCCGACTGGGCAATGACTCAAATCATGGGTGGAGAAGCTAGCGACTCTCAAGTCGGTGCATTCATGCTGGCTTTGCGCTCAAAGGGCGAAACAGTCGAGGAATTGGCCGGCTTAGTTGACGTAATGCTTCGAAATGCAGTGATTCTAGACACCGGAAACGAGGCGGTTGACATCGTTGGTACCGGGGGAGACATGGTCGGCACCGTGAACATTTCCTCGATGGCAGCAGTTTTGGTGGCCGCTTGCGATGTGCCGGTGATGAAACACGGTTCTCGCTCTGCCAGCGGCAAGACCGGTTCTTCGGAAATGCTGGAGGTTTTGGGGGTTCGTCTAGATCTTTCCCCGGAACGCGTTGCCGATGTCTTCCGCGAAGTGGGTATTACGTTCTTCTTTGCTCCGGTTTTTCATCCTGCGATGCGCTACGTTGCGCCAATTAGGAGGGAATTGGGCGTTCCCACAACCTTCAACTTCCTCGGACCCCTGGCAAACCCCGCTCAACCTATCGCGACCTCGCTCGGGGTTGCTAATGCCAAGGTTGCACCCCTGATGGCTCAGGAAGTTGCCGCCAGAGGTCGTTCCGCCCTGGTTTTCAGAGGCTTTGACGGGCTTGATGAGCTCACAACCACCGATTCGAGCGATATTTGGGAGGTTTCTGGGGGAGAGGTGCGTCAATCGCTTCTAGATCCGAGGGAATTAGGGCTGGCTAGGGCTGAAATTGGCGATTTAGTCGGCGGTGACGCACAGCACAACGCTCACATCGCTAAATCCCTGTTCGAGGGCGATTTCAATGGTCCGATAGCAGATATCGTTCGGCTCAACGCGGCGGCCGGATTAGTTGCGTTCGATTTGGCGAAAAATCCTAGTCGAATCGACGAAAATCTGGTTTCTAGATTTCAAGTAGCACTCGAATCGGTTACCCAGGCTCTCACCGATGGTAGGGCGGCGCAGAAGCTTTCCACCTGGATCGCGGCAACGCAAAGCTAGGGAAGTCGTTATCGTAGAGTTGAAAAACGCTACTTTACATAATGTGCATTATCGGCTTACAAGATATGGCACTAGTCCGTGCGGAGCGAACAGTTCCGAACTATTTTCGAGCTCTGAAACACTCCACCACTTGATTTGTAAGACGTCTCTGTGCTCCTCCGGTGTCCAGCGCGACTTATCCAGAGCAAAGTCACCAACTTGATACTCGTAAAAGTGATCCGTGTAGGTGTGAAAGTTTTCCCCGTCGGCCCAATCCCAGCGCCCACTGAATTCGGCAACCTGTTCTCCCAGAGCCTCCAGTGACGCCTTTAGCCCGGTTTCCTCGAATAATTCCCTCGCTGCAGTGTCTAAAGCGGTTTCTCCAACGTCAATTCCGCCTCCTGGAGTGATCCAGCGCGGTGGTAAGCCAACCTCGGGGTCGAAATGTGTTAGCAGAAATAGATACTGCCCAAGCTCATTTGATAGCAGAACCCGCCCTGTGGCCCTGTGCTCGCCCGGTATGGTCATTTCTTGGGACGTTTTTTGGTTGGCACGCCGAAAAGCCTCATCGAGGTCTGCATGAGATAGCCGATGCACACAGCAAAGATTATGGTTCCCTCACCGAAGCGCCCACCCATGAAGATTCCGATGGCTAGCACGGTTACCTCAAACATGGTTCGAACTATCCAGAACGGCCAGCCAAGAACTTCAGCGGTGCCAACCATAATGCCGTCGCGAGGTCCTTTACCAAAATTGGTGCTGATGTACATGCCTGTTGCCATGGCCACGATCAGCATTGCGATGATGAATTCCGCCAAACGCATCCAGTAAACGTCGATCGTTGGAAGGAACGGTGTCCAAACGTCACACCAGACCCCGATCAGCAGGCCGTTTAGAACGGTACCGATGCCGTATTTTTGGCGAAGCGGTAACCAGCAAATCAAAACAATGACGCTAACCGCAACCGTCGACCAACCAAATGTCCAACCGGTCTGAACCGAAATACCTTGTGCAAAAACATCCCACGGTGGAATGCCAATGTTCGCGTGAACAAGCATCGCGATACCGAGTCCATAGATGAATAGACCGATGTTCAGCTTCGAGAATCGATAAGCAAAAGTTTGACTAGATTTAGATGGCACATGGAAAGCCTATGTTGTTGAAGGAGTCGGTAAGTGAAGCCATACCTCTCCCCTGCCGAGTTCAAGATTTTGGCCCATCGAGGTAGCACCGAAACCGGCGCTGTGGAAAACACCCTTGAGGCGTTTCAAGCGGCGATTGATTCGGGTATTACTTATTTGGAAACAGACGTTCAAGCCACTAGCGATGGCGTGGCTGTGCTCTTTCACGACGAAACGCTGAGGCGCATATCCGGTTTGAACCAGCGGGTAAATGAGCTGAGTTTTCTACAGCTTTCTGTTTTGAAACATCAGGGCAAGGCATTGGAGATTCCGAAACTCGTTGACGCCTTGATGCGTTTTCCAGGTGCCAAATTTAACCTAGATCTGAAAACAGCGGACGCCATTGCCCCAACTGTTGAGGTTATTCGGGAACTGCAGGCCATCGACCGAGTGCTGGTGTCGTCATTCGATAACCGCAGGAGAATGACCGCACTACATCAACTCCCTGGTGTTGCAACTTCTCCGGATGCATTTTTGGTGTTGAAGATTTGGCTGGCTACCGGATTCGGCCTTCGCAATAGGCTAAGCCGATTACTGCTTGCAGTTGACGTCTTGCAAATCCCCAAGAATTTCGGACCGATTCGATTTGATAGCCGGAAATTCATCGACGCCATTCATCGCAGGTCTGTGTCAGTTCACTTCTGGACTATCAATGATGTGTCCGAGGCGGAACGACTTCGAGCAATGGGTGCCGACGGAATTGTCACCGACGCGAGTAAACTAATTATGTCAGCGTTTGGCAATAAATGAAACACAATCAAAAGGAATCACATGGCACAGCAGACAATGCGCGGAATGCGTCTTGGAACCCAGTCACTCGAGTCTGAGGCAGGTGTAGTTCTCGCTGAGCGAAACAACTTTTCTTACCGCTGCGCAAATGGCCACGAAACCGCAATGGTGTTCGCGGCTGAAGCCGAAGTCCCTCAGAGCTGGCAATGCAAAATCTGTGGAGCACAAGCACTGCTTCGCGAAGGCGAAGGCGTGGTAGTCCTCGATGACAGCGATGAGAAAACCGCTAGAACCCATTGGGAGATGCTCTTGGAGCGTCGCAGCATTGAAGAGCTAGACGAAATCCTTCAGGAACGACTAGACGACATTCGCGGTCGTCGTGAAGCGGCTAAAGCAAGCAACTAAAGCTTTGTCGACCTGCGTCGATTATCAATAATCAACATCAGCGCTAAGAGCGCTCCCGCAACTGCACAGGCCGGGTCGAAGACCCAACCGCCAGACATTGC
>CAIJWY010000072.1 GCA_903824455.1 uncultured Micrococcales bacterium | reverse complement strand
CTTGCTGGTTTATCGCTATCGCGAACTTGGTCGAACCATAAAAGCGCCTTTCCGCAACACCTTAAACTAGTTGTATGAAGCCCTTACGTGTAGCGATTTTTGGCGCTGGTCCTGCCGGTATTTATGCGGGAAATATTCTGGCCAGTTCCTATGAGAACGTAACGATAGACCTTTTCGATTCGCTACCAGCACCCTATGGATTGATCCGTTACGGAGTAGCACCGGATCACCCTCGCATCAAGGGAATTGTGAATTCACTTCACGAAATGCTCGATTCCGGTAAGATTCGATTCTTCGGAAATGTGGAATTTGGTCGTGACCTAACACTTGAAGACATCCAGCGCCACTATCACGCGGTCATTTTTGCTACCGGCGCGATCAAAGACGCCACCCTCAGTATTCCGGGAGTCGAACTTGATGGCTCGTTCGGGGCCGCCGACTTTGTGTCCTGGTACGACGGCCACCCAGATGTTCCTCGCAGCTGGTCGCTAACCGCGGAGAACGTTGCCGTGCTAGGTAATGGCAACGTGGCACTCGATGTTGCCCGAGTTCTAACCAAGCAAGCCAAAGACATGCTCACCACCGACATCCCGGCCAATGTTTACGAAGGTCTCAAGGATTCGCGCGTAACCGATGTGCACGTTTTTGGTCGCCGGGGACCGGCCGACATCAAGTTCACCCCAATCGAACTTCGCGAACTAGGCGAAGTTGAAGATGTTGAGATTGTGCTCTATCCAGAAGACTTCCCCGAAGGATGGTTCAACGAAGATGCCGAAGGTGTTACCAACCAGCATCGCGTGATGGCACGCGTGTTGCAGTCTTGGCTAGAACGCGATTCCGCGCCAGTCAAGCGCCGCCTACACCTACACTTCTGGCACCAGCCGAAAGAGATTTTGGGTGAGGGCGGCAAAGTGACCGGCATGCGTTTTGAGCGCAAGGGTGAAGTGCGCGACTATATGGTTGAGGCACTCTACCGAGCGATCGGTTACTGGGGTAGCGAACTTCACGATGTTCCCTACGATTCCAGTAAGGGCGTTATTCGAAACCTCGACGGCAGAGTGGTCGACGAGAAAGAAAACCAAATTAGTGGCCTTTATGCCACTGGCTGGATCAAGCGTGGGCCGGTAGGTCTGATCGGGCACACCAAGAGCGATGCCATGGAAACCATTGCCAATTTGGTTGCCGATGTTGAAACTTTGCAAGACCCAGCCGAGCCAAAGCTTGAACAGGTGCTCGCACTGCTACAAAGCAGGGGAGTTACCTACACCGATTGGGCTGGCTGGTTGAAACTCAACGACCACGAGCTGGGTCTAGGGTCCAAATTTGTTGGTCCAGTATCTCGAGAGCGCGTTAAAGTTGTTGACCGATCTGAGCAAGTTGACATCGCTCGTGCGGAGAGTTTCTAAGCCTTCAATCCTGTTGCCGATTGGCAGCAAAACTAAAGGCTAAGAACGCTTTTCAAGCAGTCGGCAACGTCATCCATCACACGCTCGTCGATTGAATGGCCCAAACCGTCGTAAGAGTGAATCTCTGCCGTGGTGTGAGCTTTGAGCCAAGTTACAGTTCGTTGAACCGCTTCTGGGCTAATCACATCATCCTGAAGCCCGCGACAGTAAATGACCTTTGGTTTCTCAGTTGCAAGTAATGAATCCGCGGGTTGCACAGCATCGAGAGTGAAACCCGCCAAAATTACCGCCGCGGCGACACGTTCCGGCCTGGTGCGAAGTAGTTGCGTTGCCATCAGCCCGCCCTGAGAAAAGCCCAAAACAATCAATTGCGATTTCTCATCAAGGTGGCTATCAACCCATTGCCAGATCGCCTCGGTGGCCAGTTCAACATCGGGTGAGGGAGGGTTACCAGGGGTAACTCGATTTGCCCACGCGAAAAACCCGTTTCCCAAATCGACCGGAGCCCTGAGTGAGTACCAAGGCAAATTCCCAGGGAGAAAGCGAACCAAGCCTGGCAGATCTTCCTCGTTGGAACCGTATCCGTGTAGCAGAAGCACAATCGGTTTTCCGGTTTCCAGGTTTTCGAGTCGTCCCGAAACGAGGTCGGTAATTGCGAGGGTCATCTAGCCAGATTACGTCTCATTTTCAGAGAATAGGACCCAAAATACCGTCAAATGGCACTTCTAACGAATGTCTCGAGTTCCCTGTAAATCACTAGTGTTTTTATTGACCTATCAAGCCTTATTGATAGGGGAAAAGTTGAAACTTCACAACGTCTCAATTTCGGTTCGAGTGCTTATTGCAATGGCCCTGAGCTTCATACTTGCCATGGGAAACGTTACTGGCGCATCGGCCGCTGGATCGACTGCGCAAACCATCTCTTGGACCACGAATGTGCCAACTCCTAAGTTTGTTGGTGACGCTGATTTCACCCCATCTGGCGCAACTTCTACTTCTGGTCTTTCCGTAACTTACGATGTAACCAACTCTTCCGGTATTTGCAGTTTCACAGGAGCTGGAAAAATTCACCTTGATGGCGTTGGAACGTGTACGGTAACGGTGAACCAGGCCGGGGACGGCACATTTGCTGCCGCTCCACAAATTACTAAAACCTTCTACGTGATGCCGGCTGAACAAAAGAATCTGAATGGTCTAACAGTTTGTTTTACCGCTCCATGGACTCATTGTGAAATCAACGGGCTTAGCTATGGTTGGGACTACGCGACGAGCAAGTACACGACATTTGCAAAGACCGGGGAAACCGCAACCATCCTTGCCAACCAGAGCTCCGGAGCGGGCCAGCTCGGAGGAACTGCGGTTGCATATCCGGTGAGCGGAACCGCCACCGGTTTCTACACCAACAGTTCTGGAGCCGCTGAGTCACTCAACTGCTCGATCTCGGTAACTGGAACCGGTTCTCACTCCGTAACCATTGGTGCAACCAGCCTCAGCGTCTCCGCCTCAAACGGCTCAAGCTCATCCAGCCGTTCGGGAACCATTGCCGCGGGAGCAACTGTCGCAGTATCATCAGTCTTCTCCTGGACTTCAAACTACAGCCAACCGGTTCGTTGGATTTTGCCTTGCACAATCGCAGGACGCAACTTCACCACAGATAGTTTTACCTCTTCAATTCGTCCTTCGATATCGTCGATTACACCAAACAACGGGCTCCTCACCGGTGGAATAAACATTGTGATCACTGGCGCTAACTTTGGTGCCACTGGCGCCTCGGTGACGGTCGACGGAGTGAACTGTCCAGTGGTTGGAAGCCACACGGCAACCTCGATTACCTGCACTGTTCCACCATCAGGCGGTGTTGCAAAACTCGCCAACGTAGTAGTCACTGCAAGCGATGGAACCTCGGGAACAAAGGTTGGCGGCTACTCTTATGAAGCTGCCAGTTATCCCGTGCCAACTAGTACTCTCGCGCCGGTCGTCTCCACTTCGGCTGCTTCTCCATATGCAGTTGGAAGTTCAATCGCCAGCACTCTTGGAACCTGGAACATGAACGGCGACCCAACCACAAGCACAACCGTTCAGTGGCAGGTTTGCGCCACAGCTCAAGCACTACTTTGCACCGATATCAGCGGGGCCACAGGAACTCCATGGTCATCAACTGCCGACGTTGCCGGCAAGTATCTTCGCAGCGCCGTCACCGCAACCAACAATGGCGGATCAACCGTTGCCTACTCAAACATCCTTGGCCCATTTGCTAAGGCTGCTCAAAGCATTGCGATCACCGCGATAGCCAACAAGTCGGTCGGTGTCGCTGATTTCTACCCGACCATCACCTACACCCCAACCACTCCGGTTCGGGTTGCGACTTTGGGAAGCACGACCCCGGCGGTTTGTACCATCGTCGACAACAAGGTTCACGTTGTTGCTAATGGCACTTGCACCATCACCGCTGACTTAGCCGAAGGAGACACCTTCACTGCGGCGACTCAGCGAACTGCTTCGTTCCAGGTGGTTGCACCAACATTCACTGGAGGCACGAACCCTTCGGCTCCAAAGTGGAACTTACCTTATAGCTACCAGTACGTTTACTCCAACCCAAACGCCACATTCAGCATTAAGAGTGGGGCACTGCCTGCAGGGCTTACCATGTCTAGCTCGGGCCTCATTACCGGATCGACCTTAGAGCAGCCGTTAGTCACTCCTTACAACTTCACCGTGAGTGCTACTGACGCCAGCGGGACTCAGACAGTGGATAGCACATTTACAATCGCCAAGGGAACTTTGAACATCGTCTCGTCTGGCGTGCACAGTTTTGTGTCGTCAAATGGAAACCTTTACGCGAACGTTGATACCGCCTCCAATCCTGGAGCTATTGTGCGCAACGGAACACAGCCAGTCACTCCTCTAGGGCAGGAAGTCGGTTGGTGGTGGTTCACCACGAACACCGCCGACATCTGTGAAGTAACCCGAGGTGGATTAATCACGGTAAAAACTGGTGGTTACTGTAACCTTTCGCTCAACACTGATGCGCCGAACTGGACCTCAGGCTTGCTCTTCTCTGATGTTTGGTTGCAGAATGTACCCGCTCCAAAACCAAAGAAGTCAAATACCATTACCTTCGCTCAACCAGCTGCGGTAGCCAGGGCAACCGCCGACTTCACGCTGGTGGCATCGGCTACTTCAGGTGTCGCACCGACCTTCACCTCTAGCACTCCTGCGGTTTGTACCATCGTGGCAGGCAAGGTCCACCTGGTTTCGACCGGCACCTGCACCATTTCGGCAGCTGATGCGGGAAGCGCCACTTTCAACTCGGCCGCCGCGGTCACTAGATCGTTCGAGGTTCTGCCTTCACCAGATGCACCAACAATTACTGCGGCAACCGCGGTTGGCGCCGCTGGTTCAAGCGCCCTAGTTACCTTCACCCCGGGGCCGTTGAACGGCTGGACCCTCACCGGTTATCAGGTGTCTGCAACGCCTGCCAATGGAACTTTCGGATTCCCGGCAACGGTCTCGTGCCCAACTCCAGGTGTTGCCTGCGTGGTGCCCGGTCTAACCCCTGGCGTGCAGTACACATTCGTAGCCTCGACCCTGGCATCGAATGGACCGGCAACCGCAAAGGTGAACTCGCTTCCATCGTCACCCGTCTTGGTGTTGTTGCCGCAGACCATCGAACTTCTAACACCCGGGGTAAAGCGACCTGATGCTGGATCTTTCCCACTTTTCCCAGCGTCAGATGTAGGCGACTCAATTAAGCCGGTGGTTACTTCGAGCACTCCTTCGGTTTGTACTGTTGATGC
Organism: uncultured Micrococcales bacterium; assembly: GCA_903824455.1. Taxonomy (GTDB): domain Bacteria; phylum Actinomycetota; class Actinomycetes; order Actinomycetales; family Microbacteriaceae; genus Rhodoluna. The sequence goes on along the minus strand of CAIJWY010000072.1, from coordinate 6,066 downwards.
AAATAACATCGTGACGATTGTGGGAGCTGGCACCTGCACGGTTACCGCCAACAGCGATGCGGTAACCTCGAGAGGCGCAAGTTTTGGTGCTGCGGCTCCGGTGACGGTGAGTTTCTCAGTGTCGGCTACGGCTCCGGCTGTTACAACCATTTCACCCTTAGCTGGAGCGCAAGTTGGAGTGTCGGTTGCCATTGTCAACACGGCTGCGGCCGGCAGCGCGGTAATCCCAGCCACTGCGGGAACCTGGTCGGCCACGGGTCTGCCCCAAGGCTTGGTCATCGACACCAAATCCGGAAAGATCACCGGAACGCCTTTGGCTCCTGGAGTCTACGACCGCATTTTGGTAACCGTGAAAGATAAGGCGGGCGTGATTGCGTCGAAGCCACTTTCACTAACCGTTTCGGCTGCTCCTGGCATCGTTGGGCCAAGCACCGTTGCCGTGGTCGCAGGGGTCGAGGCCGTTGTAAATGTTTTGACAGCCCTTCCTGGCACTGCAACGATTCCATCGACTCGCGCCTGGGCGGTTACCGCAGGTATTCTTCCTGCAGGACTCACCCTAAACCCAAATACTGGCGTGGTAACTGGAACCCCAACCGGAGTGGTTGGCAAGGTCACAGTCACCATCACACTCACCGACTCAGCACCGCTGACCGCAAACAAGGTTCTAATCTTTGACGTGGCTGCGGCACCAACCATCGCTGGTTCGAATGCCACTGAAACTATCAACGCAGTTGCTGGAAAGGCTCTAGTTCCCGCAGTAGTTCCAGCGGTTACCCCTGGTACCGCCGGTAAGCCTGCCAAGGGCGCCTGGACCTTCGTGCCAATTGCACCAAGCGCAGCGTTACCAGACGGCCTTGTGTTCAACCCAGACACCGGAGCCATCTCTGGCACTCCAACCGTTGCTGGCAACTACACCTTCGATGCAGTGTTCACCGACGGCAAGGGTTTGAAAGCAACTAAGCGTTACAACCTGGTAGCAGCGAATCCGCCAAGCATCAACACTTCCTTGATGTTGCCGGTTTACACCATCGGAACATCGCCTGCGCTGAACGTTTCACAGGTAAAGGCGGCTGGAACGGCAACCATCCCCGCTGCAGGCGCTTGGACTGAAGTGGGTAACGCGCTGGCTGGTCTTGGTTTGGCTCTAAATGCCGACACCGGAGCCATCACAGGCACTCCAAAGACGGCGATAACCAAAGACCTAAAGTTCACGGTGAAACTAACCGACTCGGCAGGGCTCACCGATCAGGTGACCTTCACTTTGCCGGTTATCAAGCCAGGCACCAATAAGACCACATTGAACCTGCCGGTGGAAATTGCTGGCGGAACCCTAATCACCGATACCTTGTTCGACCTAACGTCACCTGCAGCTGGCGCATCATCGATGAGTCTGCCGATAACGTATTCGGTCACCGCAACCTCGATCACGTCTTGCTTTATCGACGTCGACAAGAAGCTGCACATCATTGGAACCGGTGTTTGTGGTGTTACTGCGACCAGCGGAACTGCGGCAGCTAAGAACGTTTCGTCGGCTACTCAGGCTTTCAATGTCTTGAAGGCTTCGCAGGTACTCACCGTGACCGCTCCAGGTCAGGTGATTGAGGGCAGCGACCCTGAAGCCACGGCAGATGAGGCAACCGACGACCCAGCTGGGTTTAAAATCTCGGCCACTCTAAGTTCCGAACTCGATCCAGTCTTTACCGTAATCCCTGCGAAGAACCCAAACGGTTCAGACCGTGACCCAAACTGCACGGTTGATGAAACAGGAACCGTATCTTGGCTCTACGACATGCTCTTGACTGCTACTAGCCCAGGCTATGACGTAAATGGAAACAAGTGTCGAGTTGCAATTTCTCACCCGGGTGACAGGAACTACGGGGCTGTCGAAACCCAATACCTAGATTTGTCAATAGTTCATGTTACTCCTTCTGCGGTTAGCGATGATGACGCAGAACAGCCATCTGTTTCAGTCGGACTCCCGAGAACTGGCGGGAGCATTATGAAGGGTGGCAATGGTTTCACTGTCAAGGTGACTCCAACCGGCGTAACCGTTAAGCCGAAATCAGTTGGAAAGTGGATAGGCCCAATTACGGCTGAGATAAAGATTGAGTACACGAAGAACGGGGAAACGCTGTCGCAGTCGTGTTTCACTGCTTTCGGTATCGCAATCAAAGACTCTAAGGGCAAAATCGTTACCAACCCTGCTCTCGAAACTAAAGCAGCGATTGCCGCCCTCACCAAGCCTTATCGAGCTATGACCAAAAACGGACCCAAGGGCTACCTATCCGATAAGGTTTTCTCGAATTCGATCACTTGTGCATTGAACAAGGACGCGGTTGCTTTCTTTAAGGCCGGCGGGCAAATCAAGGCAACTGCGGTGGTAATCCGTGACCGTCGTTGGCCAACCACCTACAAACGCCAGAAACTAACCGGAGAAGCAATTACTCCCACAATCATTAACTGGAACCTGACGGTCGGATAGCTTGAAGCAAAGAAATCGACCCTAACCACCACTTAGGTTAGGGTCGATTTCTTTTACGGTTGGTTCAGTTTTAGGTGGCGTTCCCTCAGCGCCAAAAACAGCGGAAACACGAACGCGATAGCGGTGATTCCCGAAAGCACAACGAGGATCCAGGTTCGCTTCATGCCGATTCGGGCACTCTCCGCGAACATGAAGATGACTCCAGCGAAAGCAACTATCCCAAGATCGTAGGTTGCTACCAGATCAACTGCAGTCGCGGTCCAGGCCTTGCCATAGTCTTCACCGTTCATCACAGCTTGAAAGTTGAAAATCCAAGCGGTAATCAATCCAGCCGCAGCTAGACCTAGGTAAATCCAAAACAAGACGGAGTTTTTCACCATTAGCTCAGCAACGCTAGCGCTAGTGCCACGAAGATTCCCACGAAAATAATCGGAGTGAGGTACTTGGCAACATGAAGCCAAGGGGATGTCTTGGCAATGGTGGCGGAGATGCGGCTTCCAGACCCTAGCGCCGAAATGTCGGCTGCAATGGCTTGCGCTTCGTGAGCTGCCGAAAACTCAACGAGAGCCCCCAAGATGCCTGATGCCAACAGGATTCCAAGCACACCCCAAATCGTGTAGGTGCCTGCTTCCCGAACCGCTGGCACTAGACCGGCAGTGGTAATCAGCAGAAAGGTGGGTGCTAGTTGGGCAAAGACCAGCTGGTTTCGGGATTTGTTCCAGAGTTGGATAAGTTCTTGCTCGTTCAATTTATTGCCTTTCGGTTTCTCCAATTCAAGCATTTTTGTTGGGAGCCCGCGAGTTAGGCTTAATAATGCGCAAATTCGTCACAGTGGTTTTAGCCCTAGTAGTGGCTTTAGTCGGTTTCACCAATCCGACTTCACCTTCGGTTGAAACGGCAGCCGCGGTGACCACCGGACGGCCACTTCCCAGCTGGGCTAAGAGCGCAAGCATTTATGAAGTCAACATTCGCAGCTTCACCACTGCCGGTACTTTCAAGGCTTTCAAAGCTCATCTTCCTAGGCTGAAGAAGCTTGGGGTCAAGATCCTGTGGCTCATGCCGATTCAACCGATTTCCGAAACGAAGAGGATTGGAAGCCTGGGTTCGCCCTACGCGGTTGCTAATTACAAACAAGTGAACCCAGACATGGGAACAAATGCCGACTTCTTGTCTCTGGTTAAGGCCGCGCACGCCGCCGGCTTCAAAGTTGTGCTCGACTGGGTTGCCAACCACACCGGCTGGGACAACGTTTGGATGAGTAATCCGAGTTGGTACACCAGAAACAATGCCGGGGTAATCCAGCCTCCGAACCAAGACTGGCAAGACGTTGCCGACCTGAACTACAGCAATGCCGACATGCGCGCGGCGATGCTCGATGCCATGAAGTATTGGGTTACGACCTTCGACATCGACGGCTTTCGCTGCGACTATGCCAACGGTGTTCCCACCGCCGCCTGGGAGGAAGCTGCCAGACAGCTTGATGCAATCAAACCGATGTTTATGTTGGCTGAGAGCGAAGGGGTTGCCGACGAGCTTAACTCCGCTTTCAACGCCAACTACTCTTGGAGCCTGCTCTCGCGCCTAAACAGCGTTGCTAACACCAGCGATCCTGATGCTTCCTATCTAACCTCAACGTTGGATAGCCTGACCTACACCTATGAAAACGGGTCATTTCCAGTTACCTTCATCACCAACCACGACCAGAACTCTTGGAATGGCACCGAATACGAGCGACTTCACGGTTTTGTGAACCGCTTCTCGGCTCTTTACTTCACAGTGCCAGGAATGCCTCTGATCTATTCGGGTCAAGAAGTAGGTTTCAAACGTCGTCTTCAATTTTTCGACAAAGATTCCATTAACTGGCCGAAGTCGTCGTCGATGACTACCTTTTATACGAAACTGGTTTCCCTGAAGACCAAGAATCCAGCCCTTTGGAACGGTTCAGCCGGGGGAGAGCTAGTTCAATATGACGGCACCAATGCCAAGGTACTCACCTACAGCCGCCAGAAGGGCTCCAGCAAGGTTGTGGTAGCCATCAACCTTGGTGCTTCGAAGGCTAAGACCACCATTGATACCGGTAGCGCATTCAAGGGTTACTACTACGACTACAGCACTGGTAAAAAGTTCAAGGTCACATCAAGCCGAATGACCATTTCGGTCCCCGCAAGCGGCTTTGTTATTTATTCGACCGCACTCGTCAAGTAATCCTCAACGGATATTTCGTAGATCAGTTCAAGCCCGTCTTCTTCGTCGATTTGTTCGCCCACTAGCGGGAAACCAAACTTTTTGATGATTGCAATCGACGGCTGGTTTTCCGGGCTAACCGTGTAGCGGAGGAATTTAACATCCGCTTGGGTAGCCGCCCAATCCCACATTCCACTCAACGCTTCCGTGGCAAAACCCTGACCCTGTTCTGTTTGAGCTATTCCCAAACCAATTTCGACCATGCCGCGTTCATCGGGCCCGCCGTGAAATGAAATACTGCCAACCCCAACGTTTCGCCCACGATCAACAATCATTCGGAAATACCAGCGAATGTTTTCTGGCACGTTTCGAACGTCGGCAATGCGGTTGGCTCGAGGCAGATTCTCTCCCGATAGAACTCCGTAGGGATTTACAAACGTCCTCTGGCGAAAAACCTCGGGGTTACTTCCCAGTTCAAAAAGCTCTTCTGCAGATAGGCAGTAAAGGTCTAACCGTTCGGTTCGAATGAGTTTGAAATCTTGAGACATTAGTCGTGAAGAAACATCTTTCCAGCAACCTTTATCACAGCGGCCTGCGGCAGCAAACGCGTTGCCTTGGCCATGAAACTATTTTGAGCCCCAACAATAATCGATGGTTTCGAAGATTTTGAATCCAGTGCTTTGAATGTTGCTTTCACCACATCACTCACCGGAGCCAATCCGCTGGCGGGGCTCACCTTAAAACCCTCATCAAAGAACTCGGTGGCGGTAGCGCCGGGGTTCACGGTCAGCACGCGCACGTTGGTGCCAACTGTTTCACCCCAGAGCGCTTCGGTGAACGAGCGAACAAAGGCTTTGGTGGCTGCGTAAACGGCCATTCCGGGCACAGGCTGGAACGACGCAGTGCTTCCGATGTTAACAATCACTCCAAAGTCACGAGAAAGCATTCCCGGCAAAACAGCCGCCGATAGGTCAACCAGCGTGGCCACGTTTAGCACGATCTCTTGCTGAATCTTTTTGCGGTCTTCCTTAGCAACCCTTGCGTTGGTCCCAAAGCCGGCATTGTTGATCAGAATGTCGGCTTGAAGTTTTTGGCGGCCTAGTTCGTCCATGAGTTTTTGGCCGGCGTCGAGCGTTGAAAGATCGAGTGCCACGGTGGTAACCGAAACGTTCGATTCTGCCTTAATGTCGGCTGCAATCTTGTTGAGAGAATCAATTCTTCGTGCCACCAAAACTAGGTTGGCACCGCGCTTGGAAAACTCGTGGGCGTAGGCCAAGCCGATGCCTGAGCTAGCTCCGGTGATTACCGCTGTTGTGCCCTTGAAATCCATCTATTTCTCCTAAGAATTGTCTTTAGTTTCTACTATCGCACAGCCGAACTCCCGCTAGGCTCGGCTCATG
>CAIJWY010000071.1 GCA_903824455.1 uncultured Micrococcales bacterium | reverse complement strand
TGCCAGGTTGTCGGATTCGGTGCCACCGGATGTGAAAATTACCTCTTGGCGATCACAACCAACCACTCGGGCCAGGTCTTCACGTGCGCTCTCGAGCATGGCTCTGGCGGTTTGGCCGGCGGTGTGAATGCTCGAAGGGTTTCCGAGTTTTAGAAGATCCTCAGCCAAACGCTCAACCACCACCGGATAGATGGCAGTGGTAGCTGCGTGGTCGAGGTAAATGCCCATGCAACAAGACTACTTTCTGCTTTAGCGGTTGACGACTGGAAAAGATACTGGCAGGTAGGCTTTTCTTCATGTCCACTACCGCCGCTCTGCGCTCAACTGCGCTCGGCGTAACGCTGCATTCTGGTGGCGGCACCTTTCGAATCTATTCAGCCCATGCCACCTCGGTGCAGTTTGTAATTGTTGATGCAGTGAATCCAAAGACCCCACTTTCGGTTTTGGATTGTGAGCGGTTAGATGGTGACATCTGGGAGGTAACCAGCTCTGACATAGCTGTTGGGGTTCACTACACAATCAGGGTTGATGGTCCAGAATCCTTGCGAAGTGGTTTCAATGCCGAAATCGATCTAATTGACCCCTATGCCAGGGGTGTGGTTCGAGAAGGTCCGCGTGATTTCCATAACGTGGTTATCAACCGCGACTTTGATTGGCAGGGAGTTGCTAAACCGAACACTCCCCTAGCTTCAACGGTTATCTATGAGGCGCACGCCCGAGGTTTGACCCGAGGTAACTTGGAGCTTCCAGATGAGCTTCGCGGAACCTATGAGGCTTTGGCGCACGAATCCACGATTGCTCACCTAAAGAAGATTGGCGTTACCGCCGTTGAGCTTTTGCCGATTCAAATGTTTATTTCTGAACCTCGATTGATGAATATGGGCCTGATCAACTACTGGGGTTACAACACCATTAATTTCTTCACTCCTCACCACCGCTACGCAACGGCTTCTTCAATTGCTGCCGGACCAGACGCAATTGTTCGAGAGTTCAAGGCCATGGTTCGGGAACTGCATCGAAACGGTATCGAGGTGATTCTCGACGTGGTTTACAACCACACCGCCGAAGGTGGCAACCGCGGGCTAACCCACTCATTCCGCGGAATCGATAACGCTTCTTATTACCGCGTTGACGAGTTAGGTAACTATCACGACACCACCGGTTGCGGAAACTCACTGAATTTTTCTAATCCTCGGGTAGTTGAGCTAGTTCTGGAGAGCCTTCGCTACTGGACCGAAGAAATGCAGATCGACGGGTTCCGATTCGACCTAGCAACCACTTTGGCCAGAGATGAAAACAACCAATTCGACCCGAAGCATCCGCTGCTAATTGGAATGATCTCAGATCCGGTTATTTCTTCGGCAAAGCTAATTGCGGAACCGTGGGATGTTGGCTTGGGTGGTTGGCAGACCGGAAACTTTCCTAACGAATTGAGCGAGTGGAACGATCAGTACCGCGATAGCGTGCGCCGCTTTTGGTTGAGCGACATCGCAAACCACCGCAACAGTGGTCGCTACGGAAACGGCGTTGCCGAGTTGGCTACTCGATTGGCGGGTTCGAAAGATGTAGTTCACGAAAAGAACGGAACCCTGGGTTCGGTGAACTTTGTTACCGCCCACGACGGCTTCACTCTGCACGATTTGGTTAGCTACAACGTGAAACACAACAACATGAACGGCGAATCTAACCGCGACGGAAACTCAAACAACTACTCCTTCAACTTTGGTGCAGAAGGCTTGCCGGCCGATGAGAGCATTTTGGACCTACGCCACAAGGTTATGAGAAATCTTTTGGCTACTCTCCTGTTTTCATCTGGCATTCCGATGATCGCCTCGGGCGATGAACGCGCCAAGACTCAGCACGGAAACAACAATGCTTATTGCCAGGACAACGTTTTGAGTTGGGTTAAGTGGGAACTCACCGAATTCGAATCGAACATCGAAGAGACTTTTTCTTATCTCACCCGTTTACGATCCGAGAATGCGTCGCTTCGTCCGGTCAATTTTGGAAACTTCGAAGGCGCTACGCCCGGTTCAGATCTGATTCGCTGGTACAACCAGAGTGGCGGGCTGATGACCGATGACGATTGGAACTCAACCGAAACCCGGGTCATTCAGAGACTGAGTGAAAACATCGACGATCAGGGCCACCACAATCTAACGCTTTTAGTGGTTAACGGATCAGAAGCTGAAGTTTCTCTAACCCTTCCGATTTGGGAGACCGTGCAAAGTTACGAGCGGCTCTGGGATAGCTCAGATTCGGTGCCAAACATTCACGCCACAGCCTACAAAGCTGGCAACAACGTTGCAGTTTCGGAATGCTCGGTGCAGCTTTTCCGCGCCGTCGCTCTTTAACAATCGGTAAGTTTGTTATGTGAGTACCATTTCCTATCGTCACTCCTCCCCGATTGGGCGAATACCGATTACTTCGGTTAGCCCGGTGGTTGATGGAGGGCGTTGGGCGACCAAAGGGGTAGTTGGGGAAACTGTTCCCTTTTCTGCAGTCGTTTTCCGTGAAGGCCACGACGCGCTAGGAGTTGAACTCTTACTAACCACACCCAACGGCAAAACGCGAGTGTTTCGCATGCGTGAAGGCGCAGCCGGCAGCGACACCTGGCACACCAAAGTTCTTTTAGACGCTCAGGGAATTTGGAAATTCAAGATTCAAGCATTCAGTGACGACTACGGCAGTTGGCATCACAACTCCGAGGTGAAGTTGGCCGCCGGTATGGATCAAGAATTGATGATGCTGGAAGGTATTCGCCTGTTCACCAACGCTGCCAGCGAAAAGGATCGAAGCAAAAAATCTGCCACGCTCTTGGCGCAACTTGCCGAGACTCTCAGTGATTCTTCACTCACTTTTGCCTTCCGTTTGTCGGCCGCCGAAGCCGCAGTGTTGGCCGCCGATTTGAACAGTGAACCGATTCGCAGTTTGGTTACGCACAGTGACGAATATGTGATCAACTGTGAGCGAACTTTGGCTGGTTCCGGGGCCTGGTACGAATTCTTCCCTCGCAGTGAGGGCGCCAAGTTTGATGCCAAGACCAAGGTTTGGACCTCGGGGACTTTCAAGACCGCAACCAAGCGCCTGCCTGCCGTTGCCGCAATGGGGTTTGAGGTTCTCTACCTTCCGCCGATCCATCCGATTGGTCGCTCGCATCGCAAAGGACCAAACAACTCTCTGGTGGCCGGCGAACAGGATCCGGGTTCCCCTTGGGCCATCGGTTCCTCCGATGGTGGTCACGATGCGGTTCATCCAACCCTGGGCACAGTCAAGGACTTTGAGAAGTTTGTGAAAGACGCCAATGCCCTTGGAATTGAAATCGCTCTCGATTTCGCACTTCAGGCCTCACCCGATCATCCATGGGTGCAAGCTCATCCGGAGTGGTTCTCCACGAGAGCAGATGGCACGGTTGCCTATGCCGAGAACCCGCCAAAGAAGTATCAAGATATCTTTCCGATCAACTTCGATAACGACCCGGAAGGTATTTATCACGAGTCGCTTCGAATTTTGAAGCTTTGGATTTCCCGCGGTGTCAAGATTTTCCGAGTCGATAACCCACACACCAAGCCGGTTAATTTTTGGGAATGGTTGATTGGTGAAGTCAATGCCGAATACCCAGACGTGATTTTCCTAGCCGAAGCATTTACTCGCCCAGCCATGATGCACACGCTTGGCAAAGTTGGCTACCAGCAGTCGTACACCTACTTCACCTGGCGAAACACCAAGCATGAGTTGACCCAGTATCTAAACGAACTGGCTCACTCAACCTCGGCGTTCTTCAGACCAAACCTTTGGGTTAGCACGCCAGATATTTTGGTTCCCTATCTGCAGTTTGGCGGCGTTGCCGGTCACAAGATTCGTGCCGCGATTGCAGCCATGGCCGGCAGCAGCTGGGGAATGTACTCTGGCTACGAACTAGTCGAGGCCACGTCTCGGGCCGGCGCCGACGAACACATCGACTCCGAGAAATACGAATACAAGCCACGCGATTGGCAAAAGGCCGAAAAAGCCGGAACGAGCATTGCCCCTTACATTACTCAGTTGAACGCCATACGCAAGGCTCATCCAGCGGTTGGGCAAATTCGAAACCTAGAGGTTCACAACAGCACCGGGGAAACAATTTTTGTTTTCACCAAACACCTTTCGGCCGAGCACTCCCCTGCTGGAAAAGCCGACACCATCATCGTGATCGCCAATCTAGACCCGAACAATGTTTCAGAAGCGGATATTAATCTCGATCTCTGGAAGTTGGATCTTGGTTACGAGCGACCATTCAAAGTGACCGACCTGCTCACCGGTGACTCTCGAAGTATTAGCGCGAAAAGTTACATCAGAATTGACCCGAAAACGCAACCCGTGGTCATTCTTCGAGTAGATCGAGACAACTAGCCGTGACCAATTCCAGCGCGCTGTCGCTACCCGTTCTTGATTCCGACCTACTCGACAAAGTAAGTAACGGAAAGTACCACGACCCGCACTCAGTGCTTGGCGTGCACCCGATCGACGGGGGCTGGGTGATTCGGGCGATTCGACCTCTGGCAAAGCAGGTATTTGCGATTGTTGGTAAAACCAAAGTTCAACTTACCCACAGTTTCAACGGAATCTTCGAGGGGGCCGTGGCCGCCAAAAGTTTGCCCGACTACCGAATTCAAGCAATTTATGAAGATGGCGAATGGTTGAGTGACGATGGCTATCGCCACCCACCTACCATTGGCGAGATCGACCTGCATCTGATTCGTGAGGGTCGCCACGAGGAATTGTGGCGTGCTCTTGGTGCGAATATCAAAAACGGCGGCGTGGCCTTTGCGGTTTGGGCGCCAAATGCCGAGGCAGTTCGCGTGGTCGGTGATTTCAATGGCTGGTCAGGTATTGCCCACGCTATGCGGGTTATGGGTTCGAGTGGAGTTTGGGAACTGTTCGTGCCCGAACTTGAAGTTGGAGCCAAGTACAAGTTTGAAATTCTCACCAAGGCCGGCAAATGGATCACCAAGATCGACCCGCTGGCCAAGTTTGCCGAAATTCCCCCGCAAACCGCTTCGGTGGTCACCGAAAGTTCTTACCAGTGGAAAGACCGGACTTGGCTGAATGCCAGGGCAAAGCGCGATGTACTCACGTCACCCATGAGCATCTACGAGCTTCATGTTGGCTCCTGGCGAAATGGTTTGAATTACCGAACGCTTGCCGAGGAACTCATCCCCTACGTGAAAGAGCTCGGCTTCACTCACGTTGAATTCATGCCGATCATGGAACACCCCTACGCGCCTTCCTGGGGTTACCAGGTCACCGGTTACTTCGCCCCGACCTCGCGGTTCGGAAAGCCTGACGACCTGCGTTATCTCATCGACCAACTTCACCAAAACGGTATTGGGGTAATTCTCGACTGGGTTCCGGCGCATTTTCCTAAAGACGAGTGGGCGCTGGGACGATTCGATGGTGAGCCACTTTACGAGCACGCTGATCCTCGCCGCGGTGAGCACCCAGACTGGGGAACCTTCATTTTCGACTTCGGTCGAACCGAGGTTAAAAACTTTCTGGTTGCCAACGCGCTCTACTGGTTGGAAGAATTCCACATCGACGGCCTTCGAGTAGACGCGGTGGCGTCGATGCTTTATCTCGACTACTCGCGCGAAGGCAACGATTGGCTTCCGAACGTAAACGGAGGGCGAGAAAACCTCGACGCCATCGCATTCATGCAAGAAACCAATGCCACGGCCTATCGACGCAACCCAGGCATCATGATGATTGCCGAAGAATCAACCAGTTGGGGTGGCGTTTCTCAGCCAACCGACGGTGGCGGTTTGGGTTACGGCTTCAAATGGAACATGGGTTGGATGAACGACAGTCTTCGTTACATCGAAAAGGACCCGATGTATCGTTCACACCATCACGGCGAACTCACCTTCTCGATGCTCTACGCCTACGACGAGAAATTCATCCTTCCAATCAGCCACGACGAAGTGGTGCACGGCAAGGGTTCACTTTTGGCCAAGATGCCTGGCGACCGCTGGCAGCAACTCGCCAATGTTCGCGCCTACCTAGCGTTTATGTGGGCTCACCCTGGCAAGCAGCTATTGTTCATGGGCAGCGAGTTCGGGCAGCAGAGTGAGTGGAATCAGGAGCAGGGTCTCGAGTGGTCGATTCTCGACCAGGAGCCACACCGTGCTTTGCAAACTCTAGTGCGGGAACTCAACCGCAACTATTCGGAAAACCCCGCCATGTGGGAGCAAGACCACGTTCCTGGCGGTTTCCAGTGGGTTGATGGCGGAAACTCGGCACAGAACCTGCTCAGTTTTATTCGCTACGACAAAAAAGGTAACCCGATTGCTTGCGTTATCAACTTTGCCGGAACCCCGCACTTTGATTTCCGCTTAGGTCTTCCTAAAGAAGGTGCTTGGGACGAGATCCTGAATACCGATTCCGAAAACTTCGGCGGTAGCGGAGTAGGAAATCTGGGACGGGTGGAAACTAACGGAGAAGGCTCTCACGGACAACCATTTGCTGCAACCATTCAGGTTCCGCCGCTTGGCGCAGTTTGGTTTAGACCGGCAAAGGTCAGTAGAGCAAAGTAGATAGTTTCGAACGAGCCAGTTTTACCTGCTCGTTGGAACTGCCGGCGATTTCGAAATATTCGAGCAGGCGGGTTTTTACGATTTCCTTTTGGTCGGCCTCAACCTGCACATAGAGTGCCAGCAAAAGGTCGAACGCCGATTGGAAGTCGCCGATTGCCGCTAGCACGTCGGCCAGGGTACTGGCTTCGTCGAAGTTTGCCGGCTGAGACTCAAGAATCTGTTCGTGAGGAAGTTCCATGGTTCGTTTCATCAG
>CAIJWY010000070.1 GCA_903824455.1 uncultured Micrococcales bacterium | reverse complement strand
GTTCGCGGCGGCGTGCTCGACGCCGGCAACATTGCCACCGACGGACTTCAAGACCTAGTTAGCCGACTTGACCCAGAAACCATAACGGAACTTCCTTGGGAGCCGGGCGTTGCCTACGTAATCGTCGACGCTTACAACCCAGACGAAACCGAAAACATGTTCTCTCCGCGAATGGTGCTCCAGAAGGTAATCAGAGGCTACGAAGCGCTGGGACTCGTGCCAGTGGTTGGCCCGGAACTCGAGTTTTACATTGCCAAGGCCACCGAAGACGGCGGATTCAAGCGTCAGCACGAACGCACCGGGCAGGTTTACACCACCGGTTCAATCGTTGACCCAGATGGCACGTTCTTGAACCTACTTCGCAACCTCGATCGCATGAACATCGGAGTTTTCGCAGGCAACCACGAATTCAGCCCAGCGCAATATGAGATCAATCTCTGGCACTCGCCAGCTCTAGACGCAGCCGACCGAACCTTCATGTTCAAGACCGCCATCAAAGACATCGTCAACCGTTCTGGCAAAGTGGCAACCTTCATGGGTAAGCCTTGGTCAGATGAAGGTGGCTCCGGTTTCCACCTGCACTTCTCGGTCACCGATACCGAAGGGGTAAATAAAATGCACGACGGCAAGGGCAATCTCAGTGCCACAGCCAAGAGCCTCATCGCCGGTCTAACCGCCAACGCCAATGCCCTCACCGCGCTCACCAATCCAACTGTGAACTCGTTCAAGCGTCTGGGCCCCGACACCTTGGCTCCATTTAGAGCCAACTGGGGTTACGACAACCGCAGCTGCATGGTTCGCATCCCACCGGAGCGTGGCCAGGGCACCCGCCTCGAAGTTCGAGTCGGCGACGGCGCTGCCAACCCCTACCTGGTAGTCGCTGGAATCCTAGCGGCCGGTTTAGACGGCATCACTCGCAAACTCGACTGCCCAGAAGACGCAGTGGGAATGGCCTACGACAACGAATCGGCACCAACGCTTCCAGAAACCTTCACCGACGCCCTAAACGCCCTGGAAAGCAGCCCGCAAATGATGGATCAGCTTTCCCCGCAACTGGTGGAAGCATTCGTTGTGTTAAAGCGTGACGAAATCGCTCGTTACATCGAAGCACACCCGAACCACACCCGCGACGTAACCAAGTGGGAGATCGACGAATACCTTCGCGACTTCTAAAAGATTAGACGCTCGGGTTCGAGCGGTCGGTGACCAACTTGCCACCGTTGAAGGTAGTGCCAACTTCGCGGTAGTAGCCGGCGATGATCTTCTCCACCGGAAGAATCGACTTCAGTTCATCCCATTGCGAGTCGTGCAGTTCTAGAGTGGCATCACCCTTCCAGGCTTGACCACCTTCGAAGTCAACTCCGCTCATGGTGATGATCTGGTCGAGCGAGTTTCCGGCGCCAGGAGTGATCGATGGAACCCAGCGGTGGTGAAGCATCGGGTGCCCATTTACAAAACCGTTGCTGTCGCTAGGTTCGCGCAAGGTAACCACTGCGGAAGCTAGTCGGTGGTCATAGGCCGCCAGCGAAGCTCCGATCTTTGCCCCAGGCTCTAAGCGAGGCGACGCCTTCCCGTGGTTGAACACTCGGGTCACACCCATTGAGCCCAGTTTCTTCGGGTAGCCCTGGAAGAAGCCGCGAGCCAGTGCAAAGTCTTTGGTAACCCAAATCGCCACACAGCGCGAGTAGGTAACGCCCTGATACTTGCAGCGAACCACGGCAAAGGTCTCCAAATACTGAGAACGCAGCGGGTCTAGCAGTTCCTCTCCGCCGGTTGAGCAGCTCTGCCAGTCGGCCCAAATCAGTGCCACGGCGCCTGGATTTTCGTCGGTTAGCTCTAGCTCTGGCGGAAGCATGTTGCGAACGTTTTGAGGGTCGGTCTGGTACTCAACCGTGAGCAGAGTGCCCGAATAGTGCCAAGGCATGTTCGGTGCGATCGAGCTGTTTCCACCCGGGGTTAGTGGGGCGAAGAAACCTTTAAGTTCAGACATAGAAACAACACTAGCCAATTCGTTCGTTCCCGAACAATATCGCTCAAAAAGTGTTTATAACAATTCGGCAATAATCGCCGAAAATCAGGCGGAAAAGTTGCCCCGAAGGGGATTTAAAGCGCATTCTTAATAAATCGTTTGGAACTGAACGACCCCACTCAATGAGGAGAAAATAATGGCATCAGAAAACAGCGACGGCCAGTCGCTCCGCAAGGGAAGACTCGGCGTTGCCGGCATTGTCTTCTTCGTTGTTGCTGCATCCGCCCCGCTCGTGGGCATGACTGGTGCTGTGCCAGTTGCGATGCTGGCAGGTAACCTAACCGGAACCCCTGGCACCTACCTAGCCGTAGGTCTCGCACTACTACTATTCAGCGTTGGCTATGCGGCCATGAGCAACAAGGTCACCAACGCCGGAGCATTCTTCGCCTACGTTGGCAAGGCATTCGGCCCTAAAGCCGGAGTCGCCAGCGCTTTCGCATCAATCGTTGGTTACATCACCATCCAGCTAGCAATCTACGGATTCTTTGGTGGACTAATGGCCGGGCAAATGGCTGCCTATGGCCTCAACGCCCCCTGGTATGTCTGGACACTGGTTGCCTGGGCTCTAGTAACCGGCCTTTCGCTTCTCAGCGTCGACGTTGGTGCCAAGGTTCTTGGAACACTGATGATCGCTGAAGTTCTAAGCCTTCTAGTTCTTGCCGTAACTATTCTCAGCAACGGTGGACCAGACGGTGGAGTTAACCTAGCCGCGTCGTTCGCACCAGAAAACATTCTGCTCGGTGGAATCACCGGCGGTGCTGGAATCGCCATCGCATTCGCATTTGCATCGTTCATCGGTTTCGAAGCAACAGCAATCTACGGTGAAGAGTCAATCAACCCTAAGAAGACCGTAGCCAAGGCAACCTACTGGGCAATCGGAATCATCACCGCACTGTTCTCAATCGTGTCACTGGCAATGGTTACCGGAATGGGTGTAGCCACACTTCCAGACAAGATTGTTGAATACTCTTCGGTCGACGGCGTGCCACTGGCTAACCCAGCCGGCGTGCTTTTCGCCTTGAGCGACACCTACGTTGGTAACTGGCTAACCCAGATCATGGGCTGGCTAGTGGTCTCGAGCCTCTTCGCTGGTCTCTTGGCTTTCCAGAACGCAACCTCACGATACTTCTTCGCGTTAGGTCGTTCGGGAGTTCTATCAAAGGGCTTTGCTAAGACCAACCCGTCGGGAGCACCACAGGCCGGAGTCATCCTGACCTCGGTGCTAGCTGCTGCAGTTATCGTGTTCTTCGTTGTGGCAAATCTTGACCCAATCCTGAACCTCTTCTTCTGGATGAGTTCGATCACCGCAATCGCAATCTTCCTAGTGGAGATTTTCGTGAGCCTTGCAGTAGTCGTCTACTTCATGCGTGCAGGCGGAGAGAATGTTTGGAAGTCGAAGATCGCTCCAATAGCCAGCGCTCTTCTGCTCACCTTTGGTCTCTACCTCATCATGAGCCGTTTCAACCTTTTGGCTGGAACAGCATCAGAAGGCGTAGACCCATCGCTCGCAGAAAGCGCCTGGGCCCTTAGCCCTCTAGGTTGGGGTCTCGTCTTGTCACCATTCATCGCAGCCCTAATCGGCTACGTTGTGGCATCGATGCGAAACGTTCACCACAGCAAGATGGTCGACGACGTTCTTTCATAGATAGAACAAGAAGAAGTGGGCCATCCT
>CAIJWY010000069.1 GCA_903824455.1 uncultured Micrococcales bacterium | reverse complement strand
GTCGATTCCGTCTTTACCGCGACGTTCTTTGGCTAGTGCGTCGCCGTATTCGAAAACTTCGAGAGCGGCTGGTGATTTGAATGGAACCAAACGATATTTTTCACCGGCTGGGTCGTTGATCAAAATGTCGGCGTGCTCGGGATCGTCGAAGCCGATCATGCGGTTACCCCAGTCGATTAACTGAGGCGCATCTTCTTCTGGCACATCGAGCAATTTCACCAAAACGTTGATGGGGAAGTCTGCGGAAACTTCTTGCACAAAATCAAACTCGCCTTTGGCGAAAGCGTTGTCGAGGGTGGTGGCGGTTAGGCCGCGCAAAAAGGTTTCATAGCGGCCAACGGCGGCCGGGGTGAACTGCCCTTGCAACAGGCGGCGAAGCGCGCGGTGTCGGGTGCCATCGGTTTCTAGCAGCGAGCGGCGTGCTTCTTCCTGCTCGGCGTCGACTTCTTCTAAGTTGGTAAAGCGTTCCGAGGTGAAGGTTTCGGAGTCGCGAAGTACTTTTACGATGTCGTGGTATTTCATCACCGAATAGAAGCCGCTGTTCGGGGCTTCCTCTTCGTTCCAGTGCACTGGGTCTTCGGCACGAAGCTGCTTGAAGGCGTCCCAGGGTGCGCCATTTGCGAAAAGGTCGGTTTCGGCGAGGTTGATCTTCTGCATTGAAGACATGTGCGCTCCTAGATTGTTTGGATACGAACAATCTAAACGCTAATGCGTAAAAATCGTGACCAATGTTCGAATTGTTATTTAAATGCGAAATTGTTTGGGAATATTGATTGTTCACTTGAATGAACGAAACGAAAAGAGATTTCATGGCCGGGGCACACACACTTCGCGAGACCGAACGTCACGTAGACGAACGTCTCGCCGGCATGGACATCGACTTTCAGGCAATGGCGGTTACGTCTAATCTGTTCCGAGCCGCATCGTCGGTGCGTAATCATCTAGAGCGCAGTGTTTTGGCCGCACACGACCTTTCGTGGTCGGCATTCGTGGTGCTGTGGGTGGTGTGGATCTGGCAGAACATCGAAACTCGCGAGATCGCTGCCGAAGCCGGATTCTCGAAGGCCACGCTCACCGGAGTTCTCAACACTCTTGAAAAGCGCGGACTATCTAGCCGCAGGCGAAGCAAAGACGACGGGCGACTGGTAATTGTTTCAATGACCAGCAAGGGTCGCAAGCTCATGGAACAACTATTCCCACTGTTCAACCTTCAGGAACAATTCGTGGCATCAGCTCTCGCGGGAAAGTCGCAGCAGACAGTAGCCGACGGGCTTCGAAGCATTACCGAACTAATGGAAGCTCCAAAAGAGAGCTAACCCCTGGCGGCCTCGATGAAGGTTTTCACGATCGCAAGCTGCGCGGCATCTGAATCGTAATTATCTTCTGGATGCCACTGCAAGCCGAAAGCCCAGCTCTTGGCGTCTTCGTAGCGAACCGCCTCCACATGACCTTCACCGGCGTGAGCGATTGCGACCACACCTCGTCCTAAGTTTTTCAAAGCCTGGTGATGGTAGCAAGACGCCTGCACGGTTGGGTTGGCTAGTCCAAGGTCTTTGGCGTTGGCATCGAACGTTACCTCGGCCACGTGGTGGTAGTGCGGGTTGTCCATGTGCTGAAGCAGAGTGCCGCCGAGTGCAACGTTGGTGAGTTGAGTTCCTCGGCAAATGGTGAGCAGCGGAATGCCCTGCTCGAAAACGTGAGTGACCAGTGACAGATCGACCTCATCCTGAAGGTCATCGATTCCGTAGAGCTCGGAACTTTCGGCCTTCTCGCCGTAGCGTTCCGGATTGATATCTGACCCGCCTGGCATCAGCACGCCATCGATTCCCTGCAGGCGCTCGGCCCAGTTGCTGTTCGCGATCGGCAATAGGGTCAACGGTTCTCCGCCGGCTGCCCAAACCAGTTCCAGCAGGCGGCGAGCGTTGACCACACCGGCATATCGGGTTACCGACGTGCTTTCGGCGAAGCGTCCAAGAATGGCAATTCGTGGTCGGCGAGCTTCTGGCATTTGCTCATCTCCAAATTGTTATAAATTCAGTGAATTCTTAATCTAACTATGCCATAAAGTTAATCATTAGTAACCGAACGAATATTGTTCGATCTTGTTTCACACAAAGGAGTGGCAATTT
>CAIJWY010000068.1 GCA_903824455.1 uncultured Micrococcales bacterium | reverse complement strand
AAGGGTGACGTCTCACCTCGCTCGGAAGCGCTTCTTTACGCTGCCGATCGAGCGCATCACGTGGCGACCAAGATTCGTCCAGCTCTAGCCGATGGCAAGATTGTGATCACCGACCGCTACCTCGATTCGTCGGTTGCCTATCAGGGCGCCGGTAGAAAACTTTCCGCGGAAGAAGTACGAAACATCTCGGTTTGGGCGGTCGACGGCTTACTTCCAGATCTGACCATCCTGCTTGATCTCGATGCCGCCAAGGCCGCCGAGCGACGCGAAACCACGGGTCAGGAAGCCGATCGCCTGGAAAGAGAGAAACTCGATTTCTTTGAAGCAGTGCGCTCGGAATTCCTAAAACTTGCCGCCGCCGAACCGAACCGTTTTCTGGTGGTTGATGCCGAGCAGACTCCTGAAGAAATTTTCGAGAAGATACTGGCAAAGCTGAACGAACTTTTGAGTAAATGACCAAAGATTTTTGGTATGAACTAGCCGGCCAGCCCGAGGCCGTGGCCCAGATTCGCCGGGCCGTGGCAGAACGCGACGAGGGAGTCTTTCACTCTTGGCTGATTACCGGCCCTCCCGGATCTGGCCGTTCGGTTTTAGCCCAAGCCTTTGCTGCGGCTCTGCAGTGCCCAGAACAGGGTTGCGGCACCTGCCACTCATGCATCTTGGCTAAGGCCGGTAGTCATCCGGATATCACTGTGCTCACCACCGAAAAGGTTCAGATTGCTATCGCCGAGGTTCGCGATCTAGTGGCTCAATCCTCCTTTGGTTCTTCTTCGGGACGTTTTCGAATCATGATTATCGAAGACGCCGACCGCATGGCGCCACTGGCTGCAAACGTTCTCTTGAAAGCATTGGAAGAACCGCCAGCCAATACCCTCTGGATTCTTTGCGCGCCTTCCGAAGTGGACATGCTTCCAACCATCCGTTCTCGCGTTCGCAAGGTAGTACTCAAAGTGCCAAGCGTTGAAGATGTTGCCAAACTTTTGGTTGAACGCGACGGCGTCGAGCCAGGTCTGGCAATTTTGGTCGCCGCCGAAGCCCAGAGCCACATTGGCATGGCTCGAAGGCTGGCTACCAGCAGCGAAGCCAGGGAGCGTCGTCACGAATACCTTTTGGCCGCCATGAACATCAGCAATATGGGTGAAGCGGTGAAGACGGCCGACAAGTGGCTCGACTTAGCCAAGAAAGACGCTGCCGCCCTTACCAAAGAGCGCGATGAGGAGGAGAAGCAGACCCTGCTTCACAGCCTCGGCCTTTCACCGGCCGACACCATTCCACCGCAGTATCGAACCGACATCAAGAATCTTGAAGAGGGTCAAAAGCGCAGGGCAACTAGAAGTCTCCGCGATGGTTTGGATCGAATCCTGGTGGATCTTTTGGCTCTCTACCGAGACGTTCTCACGGTTCAACTGAAAGCTCAGACACCTTTGGTGAACCGCGACCTAAGCGTTCAAATTCGGGACGTTGCCTATTCCAGCAAACCCGAAGACACCATCGGTATCATCGACATGATCGAAAAGTCTCGTGACCGAATCGATCGAAACGTTCGAGACATTTACGTAATGGATTCGCTGGCCGCAACCTTGAAGAGAAGAGCATGATGAAAAAAATCTGGGCAGCACTAGCATCCTTGTTTCTGCTAGTTGCGGCGGCGGGTTGTTCTTCGGTAGCCAAAGCGGAAGACATCTTCAACCAGACCCCAAACTGGGCGGCTTGCGAGGGTGACGGTTTCCAATGTGCCACCGTGAAAGCTCCGATTGACTGGGATAAGCCAGAGGGTAAAACTTTTGATTTATCTCTTATTCGAAAAGTAACTGATAAGGCAATTGGCTCGCTGGTTTTGAATCCCGGCGGCCCCGGCGGCTCTGGTTATGACTTTCTCGCCAACAACTGGGCAGACATTGGAACCGAGGAACTTCGCAGCGCCTACACCTACGTTTCTTTCGACCCTCGCGGGGTCAGTCGCAGTTCGAAGGTTACCTGCCTCAACAGCAAGGACACCGACCACCTGCTCTATGACGCAAATGACGCCGAGTGGGGTAGCGCAAAAGACCTGAAAATTCAGCGCACGGAACTAAAGAAATTCATTTCGGCGTGTGAGAAAAACACCGGCGAACTCCTTGGAAACGTTGACACCGTTAGTGCAGCAAAAGACCTTGAGCTGATCAGAACCGTCCTAGGTGAATCGAAGTTGAACTACCTGGGTTTCTCTTACGGAACTTTCCTTGGCACCACCTACGCTTCGCTCTTTCCTGAAAAGGTTGGTCGCTTCGTTCTCGACGGCGCCATCGATCCTCGGGTTCCAGATGAGCAGCAGAGCATCAACCAGTTGGCCGGCTTCGACTTGGCCCTGAATAACTATCTGAAAGACTGCGTTGACAACAATATTGATTGCCCGTTCAAGGGCAGTTTCAGCAGCGCCAAAGCCGAGGTAAAGCAGTTTCTGCTCGACATGGAACAGAAAGACATGCCAACCTCAACCGATCGCAAACTAACCATCAGTTCGGCAACCACCGGCCTGATCATGGCACTGTATTCAGATACCTACTGGCAATACCTAACTCAGGCTTTCACCGAAGCCAAGTCTGGCGACGGAACCACCTTCCTACGTTTGGCCGATTTCTACAACGATCGACAGGATGACGGCAGCTACAAGGGAAATAGCCTCGAGGCGAATATCGCCGTTAACTGCCTCGACTCAAGGTCGTCATCGAAACCTGAAGCCATGGCCGCACAGAACGCCAAACTTCTAGCCGCTTCGCCAATCCTCGGACGCTATTGGCAGAACGGCGCGCTCACCTGCGAGCAGTGGCCTTACCCGGTTGCGACGCATCCAGAGAGTTACTCGGCCAAGGGCGCTCCAACGATTTTGGTGGTCGGCACCACCGGCGATCCTGCCACCCCGTATGAGCAGTCGGTGGCTTTAGCTCACGAGGTGCTTAGCGATGGCTTCCTGATCACGTTCGAGGGCGAAGGACATACCGCCTACGGTCGCTCTAACGAGTGTGTGAGTTCTGCGGTTGACGATTTCCTCATTAGGGGAAAGATTCCAAGCAAAGAGCCGGTCTGCTAAACGCGAATTAGCAGCCGCGCGTTTCGTGGTGAAATATAACTATGGCTAAGCGACCTACGATTCACGATGTTGCCGAGCGGGCAGGCGTCTCGAAGTCGCTGGTTGCGCTGGTCTTCAAATCTGATACCGGAGTAAGTCAAAAACGCCGCGAGATCGTTTTGAAAGCAGCCCAAGACCTCGGTTACACCACCAATGCTTTTGCCAGCGCTCTTCGTTCCGGAAACAACGGTTTCGTTGGCATTATCATTGCCGATTTTCACAACCCGCTCTTCACCGAGTTCGCCGACCTAGCGCGCCAGGCCTTTGCCGCCAAAGGTATCTTCTGTTTCTTCGCTACTTCGTCGAGTTCGATGGTCGATGGCGAGGAAAAGCTCGACCCGGTGCCAATTCAACATTTGCTAGATCTCAAACCCAGCTGCCTGCTTATCGTGGGTGGTTTAGTTGACCACAGCCCATTCAAGAATGTGTCCGAAGACCTGCCGGTGGTTCAGGTTCTCTCGTCTAAGGGCGCCTTGAGAAAAGCGGTTTCGGTTCGTAGCAACGACGACACCGCTATGAAGCAGATTT
>CAIJWY010000067.1 GCA_903824455.1 uncultured Micrococcales bacterium | reverse complement strand
CTGGGCGCTTCTGCCATTCGTATTGATTGCCGCCAATGGGCAAATGCAGGCTAGAGGCGGCTGGGCTGTGGCAATCGCCGAAGGCTCCTGGCTCGAAGCCACGGTTGCGGCAATCGCCAGCGTGATTGCCTTCGTTCCGCAGGGTCTGGTGCTAATCACCTCGATCACCTTTGCCGTGGCCGCCATGAAGCTTGCCAATAAGAAGGTGCTGCTTCAGGAACTTCCTGCCGTGGAAGGCCTAGCCCGAGTAGACGTGGTCTGTTTCGACAAGACCGGAACTCTCACCGAGGGCGACATCGAGTTCGAAGCAGTCGAGTTACTTCAAAAGTCTTCGGAGTACGAAGCGGTACTGGCCTACTTCGGGAACGACCCAGACGCCAATGCCACCACACGCTGTCTGGCGCCAGCCTTCACCGGTCAGAAAAAGTTGCAGCACTCGTCGTCGGTGGCATTTACTTCCGCCCAAAAATGGTCTTCGTTCACCTTCGACGGCTTGGGCACCTGGACCCTCGGTGCCCCAGAGTTCGTGCTCGTCAAGAAACACGGTGAAGCACTCACCCGAGCCGCCGAACTTGCCGCTACCGGTCGGAGAACCCTCGTTCTCACCAATGGCGACAGCCCAATTGCCTTGGTCACCTTCCGCGAGCGCATCCGACCCGATGCCGCCCAGACCGTTGCCTACTTCCGCGAGCAGGGCGTTTCAATCCGAATCATTTCCGGCGATAACCCGCAAACCGTGGCTGCCGTGGCCCGCGATGCCGGGGTTGAGTTTGAGGGAGTTGCTTTCGACGCTCAGAACCTGCCCGAAGACATCAACGAGTTGGCGGAGATCATGGAGCAGTACACAGTGTTCGGTCGAGTGACTCCCGAGCAGAAACGCAACATGGTGGCTGCCCTACAACTCAAGGGTCACGTGGTAGCCATGACCGGTGACGGCGTGAACGATGCCCTGGCTCTGAAGAAGGCCGACATCGGTATTGCCATGGGTTCCGGATCTCCTGCCACCAAGGCGGTTTCTAATCTGGTTCTGCTCGACGGCAAATTCTCCAACCTGCCTGGAGTGGTTGCCGAGGGTCGCAAGGTGATTGCCAACATCGAGCGAGTATCGAAACTGTTCCTCACCAAAACCTCCTGGGCCCTGCTACTCGCCCTCACCTTCGGCATCCTCGCTTGGAAGTTCCCGTTCCTTCCTCGCCAACTGTCCGGAATCGATTCGTTCACCATCGGCCTACCCGCCTTTGCGCTGGCACTGCTTCCTAACGCTCGTCGCTATGTTCCTGGCTTCCTTGGTCGCGCTCTCTCCTTCACCATCCCTAGCGGTATTGCGGTGGCGATGTGCGTGATTGCACTTCGACTGGTTACCGATGCTCAGGAGTGGTCGATGGAAGCCGCTCAGACCGGAACCATGATCACCATGAGCGTAACTGGAATCTGGGTACTGAGCACGTTGGCAAGACCTCTAAATGACGTCAAGCTGGGTATTTTCGTTGGGATGGTTGCCTTGGGAGTTCTCATCTTCACCGTTCCTCTATCAACCGCCTACTTTGGATTTAGCGCGCTAACGCTAAACCAACTGACGATCGCCGGCGGTATTGGCGTTGCCGGCGGTGCGCTTATCGAACTAGCCTCAAGGCTGCAGGGCAGTGCCAGCAAATCGGCTGAGTCTAGACTTTGAAAGTGACCAAACCCGCTCGCTCCTGGCTAATCGACTTCAGCATCCTTGCCCTAATCTGGGGAGCGAGCTTTCTATTCATCGCCGTGGCCGGGCAAGACCTTCCTCCGGTTGGCGTCACCTTCTTCCGCATGGCCTTTGGCGCTCTGGCGCTTTTCGTTCTAATCAAACTCGCCAAACAGCGAATCCCGCTAACGCCGAAAGCACTT
>CAIJWY010000066.1 GCA_903824455.1 uncultured Micrococcales bacterium | reverse complement strand
AGTTGCCAAAAACGATCACGTGATGACCCTGAACGGAATCCTTTTCGAAGTTGAAGAGAAAAACATATCAATGCTGGGAACCGATCGAAACCGCATGGCTGTGAAAGAGGTTCCTTGGTCTGGAAAACCAGGTCTGGTTGGGTATATTTCTGTAGTTCCACTTAGAACTCTCAGTGAAGTGGCAAAAACCTTCGGCCACCAAGGCGAGCTAACCCTTTCAATCAACAATGACGAAGCTCGCGGCCTAATTGCATTCAAGGCAAACAATAGAACCATCACGTCGCTGCTGATCAAGGGTCGTTACCCCGACATCAAGGAGCACCTACCAAAGACCGACATCCCGGACTTCGCAATTGTGAATACCCAGGACCTAATCGACTCCACGCGTCGAGTCGGCTTGGTCTTGGAAAACGACGTTCCGATGAAATGCGAATTCCTAAGCGGCAAACTGGTTTTAGAGGCGTCAGAGAATGAAGTTGCACAGGCCTCGGAAGCTGTTCCGATCGAAATGACCGGCGACGACAAGGTGATCAAACTACGTCCTCGTTATGTAATCGACGGATTGACCGGTGTGACCACCGAATTCACCAAAATCTCATTTATGAATAATGGCAACCCAAACAAGCCAAGCCCGGTTCTGATCTCCAGCCACAACCCCAAGGACGAAAAAGAGACGGACAACTTCCGTTACGTTCTTCAGCCACACCGACTCTAAAGAAAAAAGAGGAAAACCACATGAAGATTGGTCTGATTGGCTTGGGCAAAATGGGCGGCAACATGCGCCAGCGTTTGCGCAATAAGGGAATCGAAGTTGTTGGTTATGCCAGAAGCGCGGAGAGCAACCCAGATGTTGCCTCGATCAAGGAACTAGTGGAGGCGCTGCCCACCCCCAGGTTGGTTTGGGTTATGGTTCCGCACGGCAAGCCAACCGACGCCGTTATCGATGAGTTAGAGCAATACCTAACCTCAGGCGATTTGATTATTGAAGGTGGCAACTCGCGTTTCTCAGATGACGCCCGCCACGCGGCGCAAATTGCCGACAAGGGCATTGGCTACCTAGACTGCGGAGTTTCCGGCGGGGTTTGGGGTCTAGAAAATGGTTATGGCTTAATGGTAGGTGGCGACACCGCCCTGGTTGAAAAGGCAATGCCGATCTTTGATGCCTTGCGTCCGGATGGCGCCAGAGAAGAAGGTTTCGTTCACGTTGGCGAGGTTGGCGCAGGCCACTACGCCAAGATGGTTCACAACGGAATCGAATACGGAATGATGCAAGCATTCGCCGAGGGCTACGAGCTTTTGGAGAAAAAAGACATCATCAAGGACGTGCCAGGAACCTTTGCCGCTTGGCAGCGCGGAACCGTGGTTCGTTCTTGGCTACTAGACCTATTGGTTTTGGCACTGGAAGAAGATCCACATCTATCCAAAATTCAGGGGTACGTGGAGGATTCCGGCGAAGGTCGCTGGACCGTTGAAGAAGGTATTGCTAACGCGGTACCAATGCCGGTCATCACCGCTTCGCTATTCAGCCGTTTTGCCAGCCGTCAGGATGATTCACCGGCAATGAAGGCGGTTGCAGCTCTCCGCGCCCAATTCGGTGGTCACGCCGTTAAAAAGGCCGACTAACAACAAATTGTTAGCGAGAGGTGAGGGATGTTTGTAAAACACCTCACCCTTATCGACTTTCGTAATCACAAAAATACGGAAATTGAGTTCCAGCCAGGGGTTAATTTGCTGGTCGGGCCGAACGGACACGGCAAAACCAACGTCATTGAGGCGATCGAGTATGTGAGCACGCTCAATTCTCACCGCGTAGCCAGTTACCAGCCGCTGATTCATAAAGCTGCCAACAGCGCCATTATTCGCGCGAAGGTTTCACATGAAACCAGAGATGTTTTGGTTGACCTAGAACTTCATCGTGACAATCAGAACCAGGTTCGGATCAACCAACCACCGATTCCCAGGCTGCGCGACCTTTTGGGAACTCTAAACTCGGTGGTTTTTGCCCCGGAAGACATCGACATAGTGAAACGCGACCCGAGTAATCGTCGCAAGTTCATCGACCAGCTGCTAATTCAGTTTTCACCTCGTTTGTCAGGCGTTATTTCCGACTATGAGCGGGTGCTAAAACAGCGCAATACGCTGCTCAAAACCGCCAGATCCACCGGCGCCAAGGGTTCTTCTTTGAGTACCCTCGACGCCTGGGACGAAAGCCTGGTTAAATTCGGCAGCGAGATAGTTGTTGAGCGACTTCTGCTGCTGGATCGAATCAAACCCTACCTTTCCGATGCCTATCAGGCGATTGCCGTAACCAACAACGAACCAAACATTCTCATGAAGAGCTCACTACTGGGGTCGGTGGTCGTCGACGATTTTGAAGAAGCAGAACTCGAGTATTTGGAGCTAACCGATGTTGACCGAATCGCGGAGCTTTACCGAGGCAAACTTGCCATAGTGAGAAGTAAGGAAATGGAGCGCGGAATCACACTAATCGGCCCACATCGCGACGATTTGGTGCTGCTGCTCGGTGATTTACCAGCCAAGGGCTATGCCAGCCACGGCGAATCTTGGTCATACGCCCTGGCTCTGCGATTAGCGTCGGCTAGATTGCTGCGCGACGAAAGCAAGACCGGCGACCCAATTGTCATTCTGGACGACGTTTTTGCCGAGTTAGATGCCGGCAGAAGAGATCGTCTCGCCAGCCTGGTAGCGGATAATGAACAGGTAATTATCACAGCGGCGGTTTCGGAGGATGTTCCAACCAGCCTGAAAGCCACGGTTTTTGAAGTTTCGGAAGGGTCGGTTACTCGTGTCTGAGAAAGACGGCTTCGCCCAAGAGTTTTACTGGCGCATGCGAGAGGCTGTTACTGGCCGCCTAAGCCGCGACGCTAAGCGGATCATCGAAAAAAAGAAGAAGGGTGGCTCACGACCATTCGATAAGGGCCGTGAACCAATTTCGGCCGGCTCCACTCTCGACGCACTGATCAAAGACTTCAAATGGACCAACGAGCTTGGCGAAGCAGAGCTCTTCGTTAGCTGGGCCAAAATCGTTGGCGAAGACACCGCCGCCAAGTCGATTCCAGAAAGCCTGCAGGATGGCGTGCTCACGATTCGTTGCAGTTCTAGCGCTTGGGCCACCCAGCTAAAGCTCATGCAGAAGACGATTTTGGAGAAGCTCAAATCAGATTTTCCCACGATTGACGTGGCAGAAATTAAGCTTTTGGGACCAGCCGGACCTAGTTTCAAACGAGGTCCTAGATCGGTTCCAGGAAGAGGCCCCAGAGATACCTACGGGTAGTCAAAAAGCTTTGTTAGCTTCCCTAAATTTGCCCCTTTTAAAAGGTAAAATTAGATGGTTAGCAACCCCGGATTTAAGTCGACCAATTCGGTCGCAGTCGTGAGGGCCTAATCCGGTAAATAAGGAGCATCAAAGCATATGACCACACCCGCAGAAAGCAACTACGAAGCTGGAAACATCCAGGTTCTTGAAGGCCTAGAAGCCGTTCGTAAACGCCCGGGTATGTATATCGGCTCCACCGGACCCCGCGGACTTCATCACCTCGTTTATGAAGTCGTTGACAACTCGGTCGACGAAGCTCTCGCCGGTCACTGCGACACCATCAACGTCACCATCACCAAAGACGGTTGGATCCGAGTTAAAGACAACGGACGCGGAATCCCTGTTGCGGTTCACCCAACCGAGGGAATCTCAACGGTCCAGGTAGTTCTCACCATTCTTCACGCCGGCGGAAAGTTTGGCGGTGGGGGTTACGCCGTTTCCGGTGGCCTTCACGGCGTTGGCGCTTCGGTGGTAAACGCCCTTTCGTCTCACCTAAAAGTTCAGGTCGCCAGAGAGGGTTTCCTCTGGAACCAGTCATACAAAATTGGCGTTCCAGACGCACCTTTGGCCAAAGGCGAAAAAGCCGACTACACCGGAACCGTCATCGAGTTCCTGGCAGACCCGGCGATTTTCGAAACCGTTGAATACGATTACGAAACCCTTCGCGCCCGATTCCAGCAGATGTGTTTCCTGAATAAGGGCCTAAGGATTGCTCTTCTAGACGAGCGAACCGATCGCACTGACACCTACCTGTACGAACGCGGCCTTATGGACTACGTCGACTACTTGAACGCGTCGAAAAAAGGCGAACTGGTTCACCAGGAGATCATCTCGTTCGAGTGGGAAACTCCCGAGAAGACCATGTCCGCCGAGGTTGCCATGCAGTGGACCAACGCCTACAACGAAAGCGTTCACACCTACGCCAACACCATCAACACCCACGAGGGTGGAACCCACGAAGAGGGTTTCCGCGCAGCTCTTACTTCTCTGCTCAACAAATATGCTCGTCACACCAACCTGCTCAAGGAAAAAGACGAAAACCTCAGCGGCGACGACTGCCGCGAGGGTCTAACCGCGGTTCTCTCGGTGAAGCTAGCGGAACCGCAGTTCGAAGGACAAACCAAAACCAAGCTGGGTAACACCGAAGCCAAGGCTTTCGTTCAAAAGATGGTTAACGAACACCTCGGCGACTGGTTGGAATCACACCCGGTCGAAGCCAAAGACATCATTCGCAAGGCCATTCAGGCAGCCACCGCCAGACAGGCCGCTAGAAAAGCTCGCGAAGCCACTCGCCGCAAGGGAATTCTTGAGTCGAGCGGTATGCCGGGCAAGCTCCGCGACTGCTCGAGCCGCGACCCAGCACTTTCGGAAATCTACATCGTAGAGGGTGACTCGGCCGGTGGTTCAGCCGTTCGCGGTCGCAATCCAGAGACCCAGGCAATCTTGCCGCTTCGTGGAAAGATCTTGAACGTTGAACGAGCTCGCCTCGACCGCGCACTCGGCAACACCGAAGTTCAGTCGTTAATCACAGCATTCGGAACCGGAATCGGTGAAGAGTTCGACATCTCAAAGATCCGCTATCACAAGTGTGTTCTCATGGCCGACGCCGATGTCGACGGTCAGCACATTCGAACCCTGATTCTCACGCTGTTGTTCCGCTTCATGCGTCCGCTTATTGAGCACGGCTACGTTTACCTAGCTCAGCCACCGCTTTACCGAATCAAGTGGAGTAACTCCGATCACCAGTATGTTTACTCGGATGAGGAACGCGACGAGCAGCTGGCAGCCGGCCAAGCAGCGGGCAAGCGAATCCCTAAGGAAAACTCGATTCAGCGTTACAAGGGTCTTGGTGAAATGGACTACGACGAACTTTGGTCAACCACCATGGACCCAGCTCGCCGAACCCTGCTTCAGGTAACTCTCGATGATGCAGCAATGGCCGATGAGGTCTTCTCCACACTGATGGGCGAAGACGTTGAGGGCCGCCGTAACTTTATTCAGCGCAACGCCAAGGATGTGCGCTTCCTAGACATCTAGGACTGGCGCAAGAAAGAGATCAATCATGGCTGACGAAGAAACCACCACCCCTCAGGGGCACGACCACATCGAGCAGATCGACCTTCAGGTCGAAATGCAGCGAAGCTACCTCGACTACGCGATGAGCGTTATCGTTGGTCGCGCACTACCAGACGTTCGCGATGGAATGAAGCCGGTTCACCGCCGCGTTGTTTACGCGATGTTCGATGGCGGATACCGTCCAGACAAGCAGTTCAGCAAGTGCTCTCGAGTCGTGGGCGACGTGATGGGTCAGTACCACCCGCACGGTGACACCGCGATATACGACACCCTGGTTCGCTTGGTTCAAGACTGGAACCTCCGCTACCCACTGGTTTCCGGCCAGGGTAACTTTGGTTCCCCAGGAAACGACCCCGCAGCAGCCCCTCGTTACACCGAGTGCCGCATGGCACCGCTTGCCATGGAAATGGTTCGCGACATCGACGAAGAGACCGTTGACTTCCAAGACAACTACGACGGCCGCACCCAGGAACCAACCGTTCTGCCAAGCCGTTTCCCAAACCTTTTGGTTAACGGCTCAATCGGTATCGCGGTTGGT
>CAIJWY010000065.1 GCA_903824455.1 uncultured Micrococcales bacterium | reverse complement strand
CTGCTACTGGTGAAAGACCTACTCGACGACGTGACCCTGCTCGGCGAGACCATCGACGACGCCGCTGGCGAAGCTTTCGATAAAGTCGCCAGACTACTCGGCTTGGGTTATCCCGGTGGCCCGGTAATCGACGTCGCGGCGGCCGGCGGAGACCCCAAGGCAATTCGCTTCCCACGCGGTTTGAGCCTGCCGAAAGACATGGAAAAGCACCGCTACGACTTCAGTTTCTCCGGCCTCAAAACTGCCGTTGCTCGCTGGGTGGAAGTAGCCGAAGCCAAAGGTGAGGAATTTTCAGTTCCCGATGTGGCAGCTAGTTTCCGCGAGGCCGTTGCCGATGTGCTTACCGCCAAGGCGGTGGCCGCCTGCAACGAGTTCGGAATTAAGCGCCTGCTGCTCGGAGGCGGTGTGGTGGCTAATGCCAGACTGCGCGAACTGGCAACTGAGCGCTGCGCGGCAAACGGAATTGAGCTGCGCATCCCGGAACTGAAACTCTGCACCGACAACGGCGCCATGATCGCCGCCCTTGGTGCCCAACTCGTGATGGCTGGGCGTAAGCCGTCATCGTTGGATTTTGGAGTGGATTCAACACTGTCGGTGGAGATTGTCCAAACTCCATAATCTTGTGTTCACTCACAGGTTATGTTCAGCGGACTCACAGACACATGCGCTCAACTAGTGACTAGCCAACCAAACGAAGGAGCAACAAATGGCCGAAGCAAAGAACACAACCGCTGACAAGTCAGCAAAGTCGAAGTTTGATTTCACGAACCTCAACACTCTCGCGGTAGTTTCACTAGCGTCTGCAGTAACCGGGTTTGGAGCTGCCGCAGCGGTAATCACCGGCCACGTTTCACTAGCTCAGATTAAGAAGTCGCAGGAAAGTGGCCGCGGCTTGGCTATTGCCGGAGTAGTTGCCGGTTACACGGTCATCGGTCTGTGGATTCTAAGCACCCTGGGTTTTATCGTGCTCACCATTTGGGGTGCCCGCCACGGCATGCCGGTTGGCGGTTTCGACGACATGCGCGACGGAATGAAGGGTGGTCCATTCCAGATGGATCTAAACCCTAACGGCGGCACACAGGGCCAAGACTAAATAGCTTCACAAATTAGTGCGCGATGAGAGTCGCCCACTCTGGTAATAATCAGGGTGGCGGCTCTCTTCCCTTTTAACTGAAGTTCTTTGCGAAGCGTTTCCGGAACCACGTCGCTGCCGCGTTTCTTGATTTCCAAAATGCCAATGCCTAGCTTTTGTAGTCGCGCTTTAAGTTTTTTGCGATCGAAGGCCATGCTTTCCAAAACCTTGAAGCCTCGAAGCCACGGGCTGGAAACGGGTTCGTCGCCGGTTAGATAGGCAATCTCCGGCGCAATTAGACCAAGCGACAATTCAGAAGCCAAGACACCAATCAGATGTGAGCGAACCACCGCATTGTCTGGTTCAAATAGGTACTTACCAATTTCACGTAACTCGGCGTGCGCCGGATTCGACTCCGAACTAGTTAGTTCGTAATTAGCACCATCGGCAATCAGAAGCGCCGAGCGAGCAACTCCCACTCTGGCCAAGGGACCAAACCAAAGCGTTAGCTCAACCAGGTCACCATTTACCGACACCCACTGGGCTTCACAACCTCCTGGGATGGCATCGTGCGGATGACCAGGACCCAATTTGATTCCGGTCGGTCGCTTTACCGCCTCACTCAAAATCCAGTCGAAGTTGGGGGAGAACTGTGCGGGATTAAACTTACGGGTTGCCTTTTCACGGCCGGTTCCAAGTTCTCTTCTGGCCGGGTCGAAGAACTGTGCCTCGAATCCGCTCAAGTCAATCGACGTCACGTCGGCATTCTCTACTCTGGCGTTATCGAACGGGGCAAGGTT
>CAIJWY010000064.1 GCA_903824455.1 uncultured Micrococcales bacterium | reverse complement strand
CCTTGTGATCAACCTTGGAGTGAATTCGCTTTAGCAGGTAGTTCCTTGGTGATTTGCGCTCAGCATCCCAACCTAGGAGCATCCACAGCCCGTTTGTGTGGCTCAATTGCCAAGGCTGGACCGTACGAACGGCTTCCTCCCCATCGGCTTTTCGATATCTAAAAGAAACTGTGATTTGCTCGTCTATGGCTCGTTTCAACGAGGCGAAACTCGGCTCGATGGTGGTGACCCTGGGGGCAATACCGGTTATGAGATTGCGCTCACCTACGGCAGCAATCGCCCTTAGTCGCGTGATACCGGAAGCTGCCTCCGGCGAAAGTGCAGCGTGTTCCCAAACGCTTGCCGCCAACTCCAACAGTTGCAGTTGCTTGGCTGTGAGCGTTGTACCCTCTGGCCAAATGAATACATCGCTGGAAATGCGGTATCGGTAGTCGGCTTCCCCTTCGCTACTTCCGGCTGAGTCCAGCTGGAGTCCCATCCGGCGAAGATCT
The DNA here is from genome assembly GCA_903824455.1 of uncultured Micrococcales bacterium. Classification (GTDB taxonomy): domain Bacteria; phylum Actinomycetota; class Actinomycetes; order Actinomycetales; family Microbacteriaceae; genus Rhodoluna. The sequence goes on along the minus strand of CAIJWY010000064.1, from coordinate 1,244 downwards.
TCTTTATCGCGATTGAATTTGCGATCGAGAGAGGTGAGGTTGCCGTCGATTCCACCGGCCTTCTCAACGTCATGGCGGTAGCCACGAATCGAGCTGAAGATTTCTTCTTTGGTTAGACCAACCTCGGTTCGAATTAGTGCAAGGGTGAGGCTGTAAAGACGTTCAGACTGGTCATCCGGCTCACGGGAGCCTGAATCTTGGTCTGTGGGAGTCATTCCAACTACTTAACGATTCCTAGGATGTCTACGATGAAAACGAGGGTCGCGTTGGCCGGAACGGATCCCTGACCCGTTGCCCCGTAAGCCAAGTCAGGAGGAATAACGGCAATTATCTGAGAACCAACTTTTGCACCCTCGAGTGTTTTCATGAAGCCCGGAATTACGTTTGACGTGCTCACTACGAATGTCGTTGGATCCGAGTCCCATGATGAGTCGAAGAGAGTACCGTCCCACAGAAAACCCGAGTAGTGAACGATGACCGACTGGTCCTTTTTGACGACATCGCCTGAACCTTCAATCACTACAGCTTTGCGGAATTCGGTTGGCTCATCGCCCTTAGGGATGGTTACAGCTGGTTTGCCGTTCACGTCACGAACTACGGTTGGCATCCCGTTTTCAGCTGGCTTCACAGATCCAATGGCGCGAGGCAGGAACACCTTCTTGATGTCGAATACCCAGATTTGTGCTGCAGGAACACCGGTTGATGAGGTTCCAGCTACTTCACTTGGAACCAGCAGAGCAATGCGCGAGCCCTCGCGCACTCCAGCCAGGGCGGTGCACAAATCACCTTTCGCAGGAATCATTTGCTGTGCCGAGTTGGTGCCATCGAAAGCTGTCTTGGTGATCTCGGAAATGTCGGTGCCACTGAAAACGGCATATTCCCAGGTTACGAATTGCCCACCGGTGATCTTTGGACCTTGGCCTTCAACAATCACAGTGGTCTGCAGCTTGGGCTTAGCGGAGTCGATCGGAGTTTGGAACTTTACGGTTGGCATTTTTGAAAGGTCTTCTGAAACAGTGACTCGTGCGATTTCTTTGCCGGATTTAAACTCGCCGCAGCTTGACTTCAATCCGTCATACATGTTGGGGGTGCAACCGCTTAGAGCGATTGCCGAAACGATGATTAGCGCCAAAGCGAGTATTTTTTTCAATCTAAAACTTTCCTAAGTGGTCTTGGCAATTTTACCTGTTTTATCGGCGCTATTTCGCTTGGTCGAGTTTCGACTCGGCTGATGTTTTGGCGCT
>CAIJWY010000063.1 GCA_903824455.1 uncultured Micrococcales bacterium | reverse complement strand
CGTTCCAGAATCCAAACGTGAAGTTCATCAACATCAACATAGCCAGCTTCGACGCCTTCAAGCACGGCTCTAGCCTTCCGGTGGTCGCCGACGCCCGTGAAGCAATCCTCGAGCTCATCGAAGCTCTAGCCGGCCACCAAGTTGTCGATGACTACCGTGAGGAGTATGGCAACCAGAAGAAACTTTGGGACACCGCAGTTGACGAGGCATTCGTTGACCAGCAGCGAGAGCTTCCTGGCCAGCCGGAAATCATCGGTGCTGTGAATGAGGCTTCCGACGAATTCGATACCGTCATCTGTGCCGCCGGTTCGCTGCCTGGTGATCTGCACAAGCTATGGCGGGTAAAGTCTGAGCTCGGTTACCACGTTGAATATGCGTTCTCTTGCATGGGTTATGAGATTGCCGCTGGTCTGGGTGTTGCCCGTGCCAAGTCCAAGGGTGATTCAATCGTCATGGTTGGCGATGGGTCTTACCTAATGATGCACACCGAGCTGGTAACGGCGGTTGCAGAGCGAATCAAGTTCATAACCGTGTTGATTCAGAACCATGGATACGCATCCATCGGCCACCTTTCGGAAGACGTCGGTTCACAGCGTTACGGAACCAAGTATCGTTTCCGCGACGCTAAGACCAACACTCACGAGTCTGGGGAGTTTCTTCCGATTGACCTAGCAGCCAACGCTGAAAGCTATGGCGTGAAGGTGATACGCGTGAATCCGGGACCGAACTCGATTCAAGAGCTAAAGACCGCCATGATCGAAGCCAAGGCTTACCAGGGCGGTCCGGTGTTAATCCACATCAACAACAACCCAACTATTTATGCCCCAGATGGAGAAGGCTGGTGGGACGTGCCGGTTTCGCCAATCTCAACTGTTGAAAGCACTCAGAAGGCCTACCACAGCTACAGCGAGGCGCGCAAGCTTCAGAAGCCATTGCTGGGAAATGGCAATATCGAAAAGATTTAATCATCCTGGAAAAAGAATAGGGGTGCCTTCGGGCGCCCCTATTTTTACGCCAAAAACTAGCACGTGCCAAATCTTTATCGTTTCGTTACCAAATAGATTTAGTTTTTACTAGCACGTGCGAGTAGATTTCAATAGGTAATCTTTGTATTAACATTCAGGAAGTAGTTTCATGTCAAACCAGATTCGCGTAGGTACCGCCCCCGATTCCTGGGGAGTTTGGTTTCCAAACGACCCAAAACAAGTTCCCTGGGAGCGTTTTCTGGATGAGGCGCAGGCATCCGGCTACCACTGGATTGAATTAGGCCCATTTGGTTACCTACCAACCGACCCAAACCAGTTAGCTGATGTTTTGGCCGAGCACGAACTAAAGCTCTCCGCCGGCACGGTGTTTACCGGTTTCCACAAAGGCGACGACCAGTGGAAGCGTGCCTGGGATCAGGCCCTGGATGTTGCCGGCCTGGTTTCGAAACTCGGAGCCGAGCACCTTGTGGTGATTCCAGACCTTTGGCGCTCCGACTCAACCGCTGCTGTGCTAGAACCACGCGTTCTCGATGACGAACAGTGGAAAAGGCTTGCCGCTGGTCACGACCGTCTTGGTCAAGCCCTCTGGGAAGAGTACGGCATCAAGCAACAGTTCCACTCGCACGCTGACAGCCACATCGGTACCTACCAAGAGGTAGAGCGATTCTTGGCCGAAACCTCGAAGGAATTCACCAATCTTTGCCTCGACACCGGACACTTCTCCTACTACCTTGGCGATAACGTGAAGTTGATGGAGCAGTACCCCGACCGGATCGGCTATTTGCACTTGAAGCAGGTTCACCCTGAGATTCTGGCGGAAACCCTCAAGAATGATCTGCCATTCGTTGAAGCGGTTGCCAAGGGTGTAATGACCGAGCCAGGCGGCGTTGGCGTTCCAGACTTCGCGCCAATCCTCGAACTTGCCGCCAAGATCGACGCCGACATGTTCGCCATCGTCGAGCAAGACATGTATGGCTGTGACGTTGACTTCCCTGGCCCAATTGCCAAGCGCACCCGAGACCACATTGCTTCGTGCACCCACGCGGCACGATTCATTTAGAAAGTAAAAACAAATGTCAGAACTAAGAATCGCAGTAGTTGGCGCGGGGCTCATGGGCGCCGACCACATCATCCGCATTCAAAAGCGCATAGTTGGCGCCGAAGTAACCGCTGTAGTTGAGCCGGACGAAGGTCGTGCCAAAGCGGCTCTTGAAAACGCTCCTGCTGCTAAGTGGTTTCCAAACATTGAAGCCGCTATTGCCGCCAAGGCTATGGATGCAGTGCTAATCGCAACCCCTGGTCAGTTCCACGAGCCGGTTCTGGTGCCGGCAATCGAAGCCGGGCTTCCAATTCTCTGCGAGAAACCACTAACTCCGGATGCCGTTTCATCTCGTGCCATCGTTGATCTTGAAGTTGCAAAAGGCAAGCAGCTAATCCAGGTGGGTTTCATGCGCCGTTTCGACCAGGGCTACATCAACCTTCGCGAACTTATTGCCTCGGGCAAGCAGGGGGAGTTGCTCGGATTGCACTGCGCTCACCGCAACCCTGCCGTTCCCGATACCTACCATAACGACATGTTGATTTTTGACTCGGTCGTTCATGAAATTGACATAGTTCGCTTCCTTACCGACTCACGAATCAAGTCGATTGAAGTGAAGCACATGCGGCGCAACAAGCTCTCTCCTGAGAAACTGAACGAGCCTATTCTTGCTCTGCTAGAAACCGAAGACGGTGTGCTGGCAACTGTTGAGATGAACGTTTCGGTGCAGTTCGGTTATCAGGTAAAAACTGAAGCTGTCTTCCAGAAGGGTATTGCCGAAATCGGTCGCACTGCTGGCATGAACACCTTCTTCGACGGCCAGATTGCCACCGAAGAACACATGTCGTTCAAGACTCGTTTCGCCGCAGCCTATGACACCCAGATTCAGCGCTGGGTCGATGCCACAAAACTCGGCAAGATTGATGGTCCAAGCGCCTGGGACGGCTACCTTGCCGCCGCTGCCGTTGAGGCCGGCGTCGAGGCACTTCGCTCCGGCAACAAGGTACAGGTTGTCTACACTGTTAAGCCTTCGCTCTACAACTCATAGGAAGAGGAAAACATGGTCAAGATCGCGCTAGACCCAACCCCGTTTCACTCGACTCACGGGCTCCTAGAGTTCCCCAAAGTTGCAGCCGATCTTGGCTATGAGTATCTGCAACTAACCCCTCACCCCGACTTCATCCCGTTCTTCAACTATCCGAAGGCTGATGATCAGTTGGTTAGGGATTTGAAGAAGGCTGTGAAGGATGCCGGAATCAAAATCGCTTCAACCCTTCCGGTGATTCGCTGGGCCAGCCCAGAACCAGATGCCAGGGAGGCTGCGGTTCGAAACTTCAGGCGGGTTTTGCAACTAACCGTAGAACTCGGAGTAGACACCATCGGAACGGAATTCTCGGGTCGCCCCGAGAAGGCAGAAGAGTCTGAGCGCGCGTTCTACCGATCTATGGAAGAACTGGTTCCCTTAGTCGAAAAAGAAGGGGTTAATGTTTTTATTGATCCACACCCAGACGACTTCGTGGAGAATGGATTAGCCGCCTGGAGAGTGATTCGCGGAATCAATTCGCCAAACTTTGGAATGGTCTACGTGGCCTCGCACTCTTTTCACATGGGTAACCAACCGGAGGAGATTCTTGATGCTGCTAAGGGGCGGGTGGGCATCATTCACATGTCTGACACCATGGATCACAACGCGTCGAACGGGCTTCGCTATATAACCAACCCACCAGGGAACGCGGTTCGCGTGCACCAGCACCTGGCTATCGGCGATGGCGACGTAGATTTTGAGCGCCTGTTCAAGGCACTAAAGATAAATGGTTTTATCGACAACCCAAACAGCATCATTTGTTCGAGCGTCTTCGCAGAAAATGAGCGTGCTAATGAGGTTTCAAAATTCCAACTGGAAAAGATTCAAGAATTTGTGGCATCAGTTAATTAGACGTTTCATCCTAGGTAGTTTGAAAGCCCCGCGATTGCTCCCGGGGCTTTCAAGCTTTTTAGATGACCTGACTACTTACCTTTTCGTACCGATTCAATTTCGGTGGTAAGAAGCTCGAGGTCTTTTCCTCCGGCCATAGCCTTGGTTAGCTCTTCGATGTTCGCGGTTGAGCGCTCCATGCTCTGGATCAGCTTTCCGCGGTTTAGTAGGTAGAAGCGGTCGCCAACTAGGAACGCGTGGTTCGGGTTGTGGGTAATGAAGATAACCGCAATGCCGCGTTCCTTGGCTGCTAGAACATACTTCAACACGATTCCAGACTGGCGCACACCAAGAGCGGAAGTTGGCTCATCGAGAATAAGTACTTTGGCACCGAAGTGAACGGCTCGAGCGATGGCAACAGCCTGGCGCTCACCACCGGACAGTGTTCCGATTGGCTGGTTAGAGTCGCGAAGATCGATACCCATGGCAAGAAGCTCTTGCTTGGTGATGTCCTTCATCTTCTTAACGTCTAGCCACTTGAAAGGACCGAATCCCTTTTCCAACTCGTTGCCTATGAAGAAGTTTCTCCAGATCGACATGAGCGGGATGGTAGCTAGGTCCTGGAACACGGTAGCGATACCAGCGTCTAGAGCATCGCGAGGTGAGTTGAAGTTAACCTCGACGCCCTCAACCAGGTACTTGCCCTTGGTTGGCTTGTGAACACCGGAAAGGATCTTGATCAGGGTCGACTTTCCAGCTCCGTTGTCGCCCAAAATGCAGGTAACTGTTGAGGAGTCAACTTTTACGTTAATTCCGGAGTTGGCAATAACGCTGCCAAAGCTCTTTTCAACGTCGACTAATTCGAGTGTCGTGTTTGCCATTAGCGCTTACCTCCAGCTGCTTTGCGACCAATGTAGGTATTGATCATTACCGCCGAGAACAGGATTACGCCTAGGAAGGTTGAGGTCCAGTCTGAGTTCCAAAGGGAGAACGGAATTCCGATGT
>CAIJWY010000062.1 GCA_903824455.1 uncultured Micrococcales bacterium | reverse complement strand
CTCCAGGCCCGGTAGTGATTTACCCTCAAGATATTCGAGGCTGGCTCCTCCGCCAGTAGAAATGTGACCAAACTGGCTATCCTCGAAGCCGAGAATACGCACGGCCGCAGCAGAGTCCCCTCCGCCAACTACGGATAGACCAGAAACTTTAGTCAGGGCGGCTGCCACAGCACGAGTCCCTCCCGCGAACTTATCTATCTCGAAAACACCCATTGGGCCGTTCCAAAAGACAGTCTTGGAGTTCTCAATCTCTCGAGCGAAGAGCTCCGCGGATTCTGGGCCGATATCCAATCCAAGACCGCTCGAACCGAAGGGTGAAGACTCAATCTCCGTAGCAGAGGTAATCGCGGTTTCGGCATCTGATCCGAATTTACTGGCAACGATGATGTCCACCGGAAGCACAATTTCGACACCCAATTCCTTCGCCCTAGCCAGGTAACCAATAACCGTGGGGATCTGGTCAGCCTCAAGCAGCGAGGCTCCAACCTTGTGACCTAGCGCAGCTAGAAAGGTGAAAACCATGCCCCCACCAATAAGTAGCTTGTCTACAGTTGGGAGTAGGTGATCTATAACGCCGAGCTTGTCGCTGACCTTAGAACCGCCAAGAACAACAGCGTATGGCTGCTCGGGATTTGAGGTAAGCCGTTTCATCACGGCCAGTTCCTTTTCGACTAGGAAACCGGCAAATGACGGCAACAATTGAGCCAATTCATAAACCGAAGCCTGCTTGCGATGAACCACACCAAAGCCATCCGATACAAAAATGTCTCCGAATGCGGCCAGTTTCTTGGCAAAACCAAGACGGACCTCTGCGTCCTTTGATGTCTCTTCCGGGTTGAAGCGTAGGTTCTCGAGAACCACTACCCCGCCACGGTCGAGAACCTTCAGGGCGCCTTCCGCGCGATTACCCACGGTGTCCGAAGCGAATAGAACAGGTTGGTTCAGAAATTCCCCTAATCGCTCAGATACGGGCTCAAGCGAAAACTTTGCGTCCGGCACTCCATCTGGTCGTCCTAGATGACTTATCACCACAACTTTGGCACCTTTATCGACTAGGTATCTAATGGTTGGCACTGAAGCCACGATTCGACCATCATCGGTGATTCTTGAACTATCAAGGGGAACGTTGAGGTCGCAACGAATAATGACAGTTTTGCCATCGAGTGAGCTCAGTTCAGAGAGATTCCGCAAGATTCGTCGATTCCGTTTGATTCTGGTTAGAGCTTCGAAGCGACGAGCTCGGTTAGCTCAACTAGGCGGTTGGAGTAGCCCCACTCGTTGTCGTACCAAGAAGAAATCTTTACAGTGTTTCCGATTACCTTAATCAGGCCAGCATCGACAATCGACGAATGAGGGTCTGCCACAATATCGCTCGAGACGATCGGGTCTTCGGTGTACTTGAGAATTCCCTTAAGTCGACCGCTGGCAGCGGCTTCGCGATAAGCATCCTTGACCTGTTCAACGGTAACCGTGGTCTTGGAAACCAGAGTTAGGTCGGTGATTGAGCCGGTTGGTACTGGAACTCGCAGTGCGTAACCGTCCAATTTGCCCTTGAGTTCTGGCAAGACCAGTCCAATTGCTTTAGCGGCTCCGGTTGAGGAGGGAACAATGTTAATGGCTGCCGCACGAGCGCGACGAAGGTCGTCGTGTGGTCCGTCTTGGAGGTTCTGGTCTGCTGTGTAGGCGTGAACCGTTGTCATCAGACCATTCTCGATACCAAACTTGTCGTTGAAAACCTTTGCGAATGGTGCCAGACAGTTGGTAGTGCAGGAGGCGTTTGAGATGATGTGGTGCTTTTCGTTGTCGTATAGCTCATCGTTTACGCCGATTACGAAGGTGGCATCCTCACCAGTTGCTGGAGCGGAGATGATAACTTTCTTAGCCCCCGCTGTGATGTGAGCCCTAGCCTTCTCTGCATCGGTAAAACGACCGGTGGACTCAATGACAATGTCTACACCTAGTTCTCCCCAAGGAAGATCTTCCGGGTTACGTTCGGCTAAAACCTTGATGACGTTTCCACCAACAATGATGTTCTGGCCATCAACCGAAACTTCTTGATTCAAACGCCCATTCACCGAGTCGTACTTGAGTAGGTGTGCCAATGACGCTGGATCGCTGAGGTCGTTTACGGCAACAATCTGCAGCTCTGTGCCCTTTGCGAGTTCCGCTCGAAGGTAGTTGCGGCCAATACGACCAAAGCCATTAATGCCAACACGAGTAGCCAATTTATCTCCCGAATATTTAAGATAGCCGAACAAGCTGTTCAGCTGATGTCCTAGTTAGTTACAAAGACTCTGCAGCGCATCGTTGGGAGCAATAAGTCTTGTATTAGCCTAACAAAAGCCCGTGGGTTTTGGTGCTGGCAAGCGAGAATCGAGTCTGCACATCGGCCCAGTTGATAATGTTCCAGAATGCCTTTACGTAGTCGCCCTTGACGTTTTGGTAGTCCAAATAAAAGGCGTGCTCCCACATGTCTAGCATGAGCAGAGGAACGCTAGCGGTGGCAACGTTCGACTGCTGGTCGTAAAGCTGCTCAATGATCAAGCGTTGACCAAGTGAATCCCAAGCCAGGAAGGCCCAGCCGCTACCCTGAATGCCCATAGCCGCAGCATTGAAGTGCAACTGGAAGGCTTCGAAGCTGCCGAAGAACTCAGTAATGGCCAAACCCAACTCACCGTCTGGGCGGTCCGAGTTCGTAGGAGCAAGGTTTTTCCAAAAAATCGAGTGGTTGATGTGCCCGGAGAGGTGGAAAGCCAAGTCCTTTTGAAGCTTGTTGATGTTTGCGAAGTCATTCTTCTCACGCGCCTCGGCAAGTTGCTCTAGTGCTCCATTTGCTCCGGCTACGTATGCGGCGTGGTGCTTGGAATGGTGCAGTTCCATGATCCTGGCCGAGATGCTTGGCTCAAGTGCCGCGTAGTCGTAGGTCAACTCTGGAAGGGTGTACTTATTCATGATTCTCCTTTGTTATTGCTACTGCTTAAAAGTTAGAGCTTTCGGGTTTTATTCCGCTGAATCGTCGCCCAGGTAAGCCTCGGTGTTGGGTATTCCAAGCTCTTCGGCTTTCTTGTCGGCCATGGCTAGCAGTCGTCTGATTCGACCAGCAACTGCATCCTTAGTCATGGGCGGCGTGGCAAGATGACCCAGTTCATCTAGGGAAGCTTGCTTGTGATTCAGTCGTAACTCCCCCGCGTGCTTTAGGTGTGCCGGAATGTCAGGCCCTAAAATCTCCAACGCTCTCGCGACTCTCGCTCCTGCTGCCACAGCTGCCTGTGCCGATCGGCGCAGGTTGGCATCGTCGAAGTTGGCTAAACGATTAGCGGTGGTTCTCACTTCACGCTTGGCGCGCAGTTGGTCCCAGCGACTTTGGATACCTGCAGCACCAACCAGTTCGAGGAGTTTCGAGATGTCGTCTCCCTCTCGAATCACCACTCGGTGCACGCCTCGAACCTCGCGGGATTTCGCACCGGCAACCCCAAGCCTTTTGGCGAGACCCACTAGCGATGAAGCCGCTTCGTTACTCGGACAGGAAATCTCTAGCGAAGCGGTTCTACCTGGATCGGTGAGAGAACCTTGAGCTAGCAATGCTCCTCTCCAGACCGACGCCGCAACATCAACCGAGTCTGAAACGAAACGCGAATGGATTCCCCGAACAGGTTTTCCGGTCGGGTAATAAAGCCCGGTTTGTCGAACTAGTAAGTCGGCTTGCTTCACGACTCGAAGATTGTGGCGCGACGATTTACGAACGCCTGAGGCGTGAAGAATGTCAACTCGCGATTCGATACCAAAGAGTTCCTTGATTTCGGATTTCACCCTCCCAGCTAACTGTGACGACTCAAACTCCGCCTCCAGAACCATAGTGGCATTTATTACGTGAACAGAGGCTGTGAATCGCAGAATGACTGAGAGCTCAGCAAGTCTTAGTTCGCCTTTGCTGGGCCGCAACTTGATGAGTTCGTACTTTAGATCCGCGGTAAGTGCCATCTCTACTCCCTTCCCAAGTCTCGATGTTTCAACGTTACTGATATTTCTGGCAGCTCACCCAGTAGTTTGGAAATCTCACTGGCAACCGCAACCGAGCGGTGCTTTCCACCGGTACAACCGATCGCAATCGTGGCGTACCTCTTGTTCTCGGTTGTATAACCGCGCAGAACAGGCCTTAGGGCCGCTATGTAATTGTCTATAAACTCCTGAGCTCCGGTGGCGTTCAGAACGAAGTCACTCACGGCGGCATCCTCCCCGGTAAATGGCCTCAAGTCCTCGGTCCAGAAGGGGTTAGGTAAAAATCTGGCGTCGGCAATCAAATCGGCGTCTGCCGGAGTTCCGTACTTAAAGCCAAACGACTGCACCACAACGTGCAACTTCGTAGAAATATCCAACGAGAAATGTTCGGCAATACTCGTGGTCAGCTGGTGGATGTTTAACTCTGAAGTGTCGATAACAACATCGGCGCTCTCACGCACCGAAAGCAGTTGCTCCCTCTCGGCGTGAATGCCATCAAGAAGAGTCCCGCTACCTTGGAGTGGGTGAGGTCGTCGCACGTTCTCAAAGCGCTTAACCAAAGCCGCGTCAGTTGCCTCCAGGAAAATGAGTCTGAGATTAACTGACCGAGCACGAAGCTCAGAGAGACTCTGCAAGAGGTCAGGAAAGAATTCTCTTCCTCTAACGTCAATCACCACTGCTGATTTCGGCAACGGGGTCTTTGCGACAGAAAAAAGATCCGAAATCGCCCCCAGCATTTGCGGAGGAAGATTATCGACAACGTACCAGCCGCTATCCTCAAGAGCGTTCCCAACCGTTGAACGGCCGGCGCCGGACATGCCAGTAACTACCAGCAACTCATGATTGGAATTCGGCATTCTCTCTCCTGAAAAAGAGTCTATGACTTTGGGCGACACGCCGATGATTAAATTGAATCT
>CAIJWY010000061.1 GCA_903824455.1 uncultured Micrococcales bacterium | reverse complement strand
TTTGGAAGTTCACGCCGGCGCTGAAAAATGCGAAAACCGGAACGGCGAAACCAGCCGAAATTGGGTGAACCAGGTGCATCACTCGGTCGGAGGTTTTCAGATTCATGAGTAGTCCCATGGCCACGCCAGCGATGGTCGCGTCGATTCCGCTCTGGTGAAGAGCAAGCCAGGCAATCGCTGCCAGTGGCAGGTAAAAATACCAGCCGACAATCTGCTTCTTCTGTAAAAACCAGAAGGTGACTAGTGCGGCGATTGCAACTAACAGGGCGATGAAATTGATCGAAGCGGTGTAGAAAATTGCGATTACCAGGATTGCTCCTAGGTCGTCGACCACGGCGAGAGTTAGCAGGAAGGCTCGAAGTTCGATCGGAAGCTTTTTACCTGCAACAGCCAAAACCGCTAGGGCAAAAGCAATGTCGGTGGCCATTGGGATTCCCCAACCGGAGGCCGATGCCAAGCCGGAGTTGAAGGCAAAATAGATGATTGCTGGAACAGCCATGCCGCCAACGGCCGCTGCTATTGGAACTGCCGCAACTGCTTTGTCTTTGAGGGAACCAACCACCAGTTCGTGCTTGAGTTCCATGCCAGCCACAAAGAAGAAAATAGCGAGCAAGCCGTCGGCTGCCCAACGAGCCAGCGAAAGATCTAGATGAAATTCGGCCGAGCCGAGCTTGAAATCGTGTAGTTGGCTGTAGCTGGCCAAATCGGTATTTGCCCAAATCAGCGCTGCAATTGCTGCGGCCAAAAGGAGCATTCCGCCGGTGGTTTCGTTGCGCAGGGTATCGCCGACCCAACGTAGTTGCTTTTGAGGCAACTTGGTGAATATTCGGCGACTAGCAGGCATCTAATAAGTCTAAGAGAGATGAGTCTCGGCTGGGCTGTCGCCCTGTTTGGTAGTCTTGAAGCATGACTACTCGCAGAAAAATCGAATGCTGGTTAACCGACATGGATGGCGTTCTGGTTCACGAGGGCGTGGCTCTTCCGGGAGCTGCCGATGTGATCAAGCAGTGGCAGGAGCAGGGTCTGCGCTTTCTAGTGCTAACCAACAACTCGATTTACACGCCTCGCGATTTGGCGGCGCGTTTGAAGGCAACCGGGCTCAACATTCCCGAAGAGAGTATCTGGACTTCAGCCCTAGCCACCGCCGACTTCTTGCACTCGCAGAAGCCGAAGGGCACCGCCTACGTTATCGGTGAAGCCGGTATGACCACAGCTTTGCACGAGGTTGGCTACACCCAGACCGACGTGAACCCCGACTACGTGGTGCTTGCCGAGACTCGTAACTTCAACTTCGAAATGCTCACCAAGGCAATCCGCCTAATCAACAGCGGTTCACGCTTCATTGCCACGAACCCTGATGCCACCGGTCCTTCAGCCGAGGGTCCACTTCCGGCAACCGGTTCGGTAGCCGCGCTGATTACCAAGGCAACCGGCAAGGAGCCTTACATTGTTGGCAAGCCAAACCCAATGATGTTCCGTTCGGCAATGAACAAAATCGACGCCCACTCGGAAAGCACTGGAATGATTGGTGACCGCATGGACACCGACGTAGTTGCCGGCATCGAGGCTGGCCTTCACACCATCCTGGTTTTAACTGGAATTGCCGACGACGCGGAAATTGCGAAATACCCTTATCGCCCGAACGAAATCCTGAACTCGATTGCCGACCTACTCGACTAAACGTCGACTGCGCTTAGATCTTTAAGCGCTGGCTGAAAAGCCACCACGGTAACGGCAAGCAGTACTAGCAAGGCTATGGCCAGGTACACCGGGTGCACTCCAAATGCGTCGACGGCTGCGCCAGCAAAGACCATTGAAATCATCGGAGCTGCACTCCAGATAGTCATCTCAATCGAGAACACACGACCGCGCATGCTCGGCGGGACCTTGCGCTGAATTACTGTGTTCAGAAGCGGTGGCATTGGTCCCCAGGCAAAGCCGAGCACAAAACCGCAAATCAGCATGATCGGGGTTGGCGGCAGGAATGCCATTGGGATCATCGGAATGGCAACGCCAAACCCGGTGAACCGCAGGATGTTGGCGTAAGACAGGTATTTGGTGAAGCGGGCGAATAGTAGTGAACCTACTGAGGTGGCCAGCGCCATCACCATTAGCAATAGACCTAAGGTGTTCGGGTCATTAATGCCTTCGTAGTACTTCGGTAACACCACCAGCTCGGATGGAATATAGAGCAGCGCCAAACAGACCACGATGACGAAGATGATGAGAACCGAAGGCAGCTTGGCCAAAGCCCTAAAGCCCTGGGAAGCGTAAGAGAACCAAGACTCGGAGCCGCGCTCTTTGGCATCGGCTTCCTTGTGTTCGTGCACGCGAATCGTCCACGCAAAAATGGACGAAAGGGCCATGAAGCCGGCCGAAACCCAGAACGCCGACATCACATCGAAAGCGGCTATTAGCAGCGATGCGATTGCCGGTCCGGTGGCAAAAGCGGCCGCGGCTAAGGCCTCGTGAATCGAGTTTCCCTTGTCCAAAGTCATCTTGGCTTCGCGAGCCACATCGGGTAGAAGAGACTTTCTGGCGGTCATCGAGCCGCCGCCAAAAGTGGCACGGATCACGTTCAGAATCAGTATCACGGTGAGCGTTAGCGGGGTGATGCCGTTGATCAACGGAAACGCAATAGTAGTGATTACGGAAATTGCCTCAACGGCGATGGCCATTTTTCGTCGACCGATTGAATCGATTAGTGATCCCATAAACGGGGAGAGCAGAAGTCCGGGAATCGAAGAAACGGCAATGACCAGCCCGGCCATGGTTGCCGAATCGGTGAGCTTGAGGGTGAGCCAAGGCATCGTGAGAAACATCATCGAACCGGCGATGATGCTGGCAACCGAAGCCAGTTGCAGGCGAACGAATTGCTTCAATTAGCCCAGATTCAAATCGGTGAGAGTGATCGCGGTGAGGTAGCGATAGCCGGCGTCTTCGATAACCTTCTGGGCACCGGTGTTGCGATCAACTACGGTGGCCACGGCCACGATGATTGCGCCGGCCTCTTCAAGTGCCTTGGCTGCGGTTAGCGGTGAACCGCCAGTGGTCGAGGTGTCTTCAACAACCACAACCTTGCGGCCTCGAACGTCGGGGCCTTCAACCTGGCGACCCATGCCGTGAGCCTTGGCAGCCTTACGAACCACGAATGCATCGATGGAACGACCCCGAGACGCAGCCTGGTGAAGCACTGCGGTGGCAACCGGATCGGCTCCCATGGTGAGGCCTCCGATCGCTTCAAAGTCGGTTACGCCATTAGCGTCTAAGAGATCCAGCATGACCTGCCCGATTAGCGGCGCAGCCTCGTGGTGAAGGGTGGCTCGTCGCAGGTCGACGTAGTAATCGGCCTCGAGGCCGGAAGAAAGAGTGACCTTTCCGTGAACCACGGCAAGCTCTTTTACGAGCTCAACGAGACGCGGTTTTGAAGGCGAAGAGAAGGTCATACCCCAAGTCTAACCAAGGCAAGTTACCCTTAATGGATGCGCATCGCCACCTGGAACGTAAACAGTATTCGCACCCGCGTGGGTCGGGTAACCGATTGGTTGACGAGAACTGACTGCGACGTGTTGGCCATGCAGGAAATCAAATGCAAACCGGATCAGTTCCCTTACGAAGCCTTCGAAGCAATTGGTTACAAGATCACCATGCACGGTCTCAACCAATGGAACGGTGTTGCCTTTGCCTCGAAAATCGAAGCGGAAGACATCGAGATTGGTTTCTCCGGGATGCCGACCTTTAAAGAGGTTGAAGAGGCGAGAGCGCTAACCGCAACTTTCAACGGTGTTCGGCTTTCGAGTCTTTACATTCCCAACGGGCGAACCCTGGAAGACCCTCACTACACCTACAAACTCGAGTGGCTCGAAGCACTGGCGGCAACCACTGCCGAACTGGTTTACCATCAGCCGGAGTTACCGATAGCGCTCATGGGAGATTTCAACGTGGCGCCGCTAGACACCGATGTTTGGAACATCGACGATTTTGCCGGAGCCACCCATGTTTCCGCTGCCGAGCGCCAGGCGTTTGAAGCGTTCGAGCAAATTGGGCTCCAAGATGTGGTTCGTCCCAGAATTCCAACCGGTTACACCTATTGGGATTACCAGCAGCTTCGCTTTCCGAAAAACGAAGGCATGCGAATCGACTTT
>CAIJWY010000060.1 GCA_903824455.1 uncultured Micrococcales bacterium | reverse complement strand
GTATCCCATTGCTCCACCTAGTCCTCCGGCTAAATAAGTCGTGTCTGTGGCGTTTTTGATGAAGAAAACCAAGCCATCCGCATAGTCGCCGCACCACTGATACTGGTAGAAATCAAACTGAACACCCTGGGATAGGTTGAATTGTTTGTCGTAGAGTGCAAAACCATTTTGATCTTGAGAGTTAGTAGTTAGTCGAAGCGCATTTTCCGGGGTATCTCCTTCATGCCTCACAACACTTGGCGTAGCAGTGCCGGCCACGATCCAGTCTGAGCTTAGAGCTCCCTCAGTTCCAAAGGGCTCAACAACGTTGAAGGTTGCCGACGCTGGCAAACTTCCGCTAAAAATTGATCCGATTGCGATTAGTGCAACTAATACTTTTTTGGTCTTCAACTTGGACGCCCTTAGAAATTAAGATTTTGACCATTTTTGTTCACTAAAACGAATACAGTGTAAAAAAACAAACGTCGTTACACAATTGTGATAATTGTTCTAATCGCTTCTTCAAAGACTTCATGATGGGTATCGACGTCGGCTTTGGTGGTGGTTGGACACATCAGAGCCATATTGTGGAACGGCGTTAAGAGAACTCCTCGATTGGCCAGGTAAAGGTGGAGAAAGTCTTCTAACTCGGCATCAGCCGATTCATGGGCAGCGGTGCCGGTGATCGGATAGGGCTTGGCGAACCGGTATTCAGCTCGAGCGCCAAGCTGGTTGATCGACCAGGGTAGGTCGTACTTTTCAAACAGTTCGTTCACCCCTTTGGTGAAGTAGGTTGCCAAATCGATCATGGCGGCAAAGTTTTCTTTGGTTAGAACCTTCTCCAGAGTTGCTTTCATCGCGGCAACCTGTAGCGGATTGCCAGCCAAGGTTCCGCCAACGCCTCCCATGTCAACTAAATCTAGGTCGGTGCGCTCGAGAACTCGCTCGGCAAAAGACTCCGACAAACCATAGGTTCCGGTTGGAATGCCTCCAGCAATTGCCTTGCCGATTACAAAAATGTCAGGTTCCAGCGAATCCCTCAAGGTCATACCGCCCCAGCCAGCCGAGAAGGTGTGAGTCTCATCGATAATCAGTAGCGCGTCATACTTGCGAGTCAGTGCTCGCACGCCGTCGAGATAGCCTGGTTCCGGTAAAACGATTCCGATGTTTGTCAGAGCAGGTTCCATCAAGACGGCAGCCACATCACCGTTCTTCAACTGACGCTCTAGACCATCAAGGTCGTTGAACTCTGCAACTCGAGAAGTCTCGGTTACGTCAACCGGCGACCCCACGTTTCCAGGTCTGCTCACCCCCTCGCCGTCGGGGCCAACCACAATCAGCGCTTCATCCACCGACCCGTGATAGCAGTAAGCGTTGAAAAGGATTTTCGATTTACCGGTAATGGCGCGAACCAGCCGAATCGCCCAACGGTTGGCGTCCGTAGCCGTTAGGGAGAAGCTCCACTTGGCCATGCCGAAGCGTTCGGTGAGGTTCTGTGCCACCCACTGAGCGTCCTCGGTTGGCAACATGGTGGTTATTCCGCCGAGGGAATCGATTCGAGTCTTGATAGCAGAAACAACTAATGGGTTGGAGTGACCCGCCATCGCTCCGGTATCCCCCAGAGCAAAATCAATGTATTCGTGACCATCGATATCCCAAATTCGGTTTCCTGAAGCTCGGTCGAAGTAAATCGGAAAGCCACCGGCTTTCTTGTTCATCCAGGTCATTGGAACGCGACCGAAGAGGTTGTTCGCGGCTTCGTAAGCTGCCTTCGATTTAGGATTACGACTCAGAAATAGTTTTTGTTCATCCGCATTCAGCGAAGACAAACGATTGCGATCAATCACAGGAAAACTCCGTCTGGGTCCCCCGCCGAAACTACAAAGTTTCGACTACTGCCCGATTCCAGAGGATATTCACCTCTATTTTGACACCAAACTCTCCCAGTTACTGGAAATGGCTTCCATAAAGGCTTCTGGCTGCTCTTCCTGAGGCAGGTGGGCAGCGTTCTTTATCAAAACCAGCGAACTGCCCTTTATGAGTTTTTTTAGTTTCACGATATCCGCCGTTGGCACAACCGTGTCGTGATCTCCGGTGATTAGCAGAGATGGAGTGGAGATTTTGTCTAAATTGTCGGCTAGTTGATTCTTACGAGGCGCGGTCGCGAAGTTCCAGAACCCTTGTTCCCAACCTTCAATCTTCAACGGTCGGTGATAGCCGTCATAAACAGCGGTGGTTAGCTGCGCCTTATCGAAGAAGCTTTCGCGAAGTAGGTCATCTCCAGAGGTCGCAATGGAACTCACCAGAATTGGTCCAAGTTTTTGAATCTGTGGGATCTGATAAAGCCATTCGAAACCTTCTGCCCCGCCGCCGCCAGTGGTCAGAATTGCCGGGTCAACCAAAACCAAACCTTGAACTTTGGTTGGGTTCAAGCGCGCGTATTCCGCAGCCAGCTGGCCGCCTGCTGAATGCCCAACCAAAATCACTTTTCGGTCTTTGCCGTATTTGGCAATGATCTCGTCGACGATTTTGAAGTTCCCCTCAAATCCATAAGGATTAACGCCAACCCAGGTAGTTGGCCTCTCTGTGAAGCCAAAACCCGGACGATCGTAGGCAATTACCTCACCAAATGCACTGAGCGGAGCAATAACCTCCCTCCAAGAGAAAGTGCTCGCACCAAAACCGTGCATCAAAACGATCAGCGGAGCCTCACACTTGCAGTCACCGCTATATGAAGCTCGCTCGACTCGAACCTGAATGCCAGCAAGATCAACAAACTCGGCTCCCGGCCCGGCCGCTTCAACATTGCTCATAGTTCCAGAATTAGGTTGCGGAATGAGAAACGGCACGATCAAGAAAGAAAGCACCCCTGAAAGAAGTGCAATTGTCATGATTCGGCGAAAAGTTCTCATGCTCAAACTCTAACTTCACGAAACCTGCACGGTTGGGAAGAAAAATAGGTAAAGATTATTAGATGATGAAAATTGGCGTAATCAAAGAGCTAGCTGGGGAAACCCGCGTTTCTGCTACCCCGACCACAGTCAAGGCCATTATCGCCCTGGGCTACGAGGTAATCGTTGAATCCAAAGCTGGAAACCTTTCGACCTTTCCCGACTCTGCATACCGCGAGGCTGGGGCAAAAGTTGGTTCGAAAAAGGAAGCCTGGTCAAGCCAGGTTGTCTTGAAGGTAGCGGCACCAAGCGATGAAGAGATTACTCAACTGAGTGATAACGCCATCATCGTTAGCTTGATGACTCCTTCGCTTCGCCCAGAGCTTCTCGAATCCCTTGCAACCAGAGGAATCACAGCACTTGCCTTAGATGCCGTTCCTAGAATCTCTCGAGCTCAGTCGATGGACGTGCTCAGCTCAATGGCAAACATTGCGGGCTATCGAGCAGTAATCGAAGCTGCTCACGAATTCGGTCGTTTCTTCACCGGTCAGGTAACAGCTGCCGGAAAAGTTCCACCGGCCAAAGTTTTGGTTGCCGGAGCAGGTGTTGCCGGACTGGCTGCTATCGGTGCTGCCTCGAGCCTCGGCTCAATCGTTCGTGCCACCGACCCTAGGCCAGAAGTTGCCGATCAGGTGAAATCTATCGGCGGAACTTACCTTGCGGTTGAAGTAGCCGAGAAGATGGAATCTTCAGATGGCTATGCGAAGGCAACCAGCGCCGATTACGACAAGCGAGCCGCTGAGATTTACTCGGAGCAGGCAGCCGACGTAGACATTATTATTACCACTGCTCTTATCCCAGGACGTCCCGCTCCAAAGCTCATCACCGCCGCTGATGTTGCCAGCATGAAATCTGGCAGCGTAATCGTTGACATGGCGGCAGCCCAAGGCGGAAACGTTGATGGCTCAGTTGCTGGCAAAAAGGTGGTCACCGACAACGGCGTGACCATCATCGGTTACACCGACCTTCCTGGTCGGCTGCCAGCTCAGGCATCACAACTTTTCGGAACCAACCTGGTTAATCTTTTGAAGCTGGTAACACCTGAGAAAAACGGAGTTCTCGCTCTTGATTTTGAAGACATAGTTCAGCGTTCGGTAACCGTGGTGAAAGACGGATCGATTACCTGGCCACCACCTCCGGTTCAGGTTTCGGCAGCACCCGCAGCTGCCAAGGTTGAAGCTCCGGTAGCCAAAGAGAAGAAGACGATGTCGCCAAAAGTACGCGGCGGCTTGTTTGCTCTCGGAATTGCGCTGTTGTATCTAATCTGTGTCTTTGCTCCAGCTCCGCTGCCGCAACACTTCCTAGTTCTAACCCTCGCGGTGGTAATTGGGTTCTATGTAATTGGCAAGGTGCACCACGCCCTTCACACGCCTCTGATGAGCGTTACCAACGCCATCTCGGGAATCATCGTGGTTGGTGCACTTCTCCAACTAACCTCGCCCAACCTGGCAGTTCAAATCTTGGCCGGCATTGCCACCACCTTGGCCAGCATTAACATCTTTGGTGGTTTTGCTGTAACCAGACGAATGCTCAAAATGTTCTCGAAGGGAGGCAAATAAATGGAATCCCTTCTAAATATTGCCCCGATGCTCGCTACCTCCGCCTACATAGTGGCATCCCTGCTATTCATCCTTTCCCTTGCCGGGCTTAGTAAGCACGAGAGCGCCAAGGGCGGAATCGTCTACGGTGTGTCCGGTATGGCTCTGGCGCTTGCTGCAACCACTCTTCTAACTGTCACCCAAGGCTGGAATGATCCGGCCGCTCAGCTCGGGCTGATTTTCATTGTCGTCGGCTTGGTAATTGGCGCATCCATCGGTCTGTGGCGAGCTCGAATCGTCGAGATGACCGGAATGCCAGAACTAATTGCGCTGCTTCACAGCTTTGTTGGTGTTGCTGCAGTTTTGATTGGTTGGAACGGCGCACTAGATGACAACGGAACTCCAGAAAATCTCCTAGGCGTTCACCACGCAGAAGTCTTTATCGGTGTTTTCATCGGTGCCGTAACCTTCACCGGTTCAATCGTCGCCTACCTAAAGCTTTCCGCAAAAATCTCTTCGAAACCGCTCATGCTTCCAGGGAAGAACTTCCTAAACCTTGGAGCCTTGGCCGGATTTGTCGCCCTAACCGTTTGGTATGTACTAACACCAGACATCACCCTGTTGATCGCGGTAACTATTCTGGCTCTAGCTCTCGGCTGGCACCTCGTGGCATCTATCGGTGGCGGAGATATGCCGGTGGTTGTTTCAATGCTTAACAGCTATTCAGGTTGGGCTGCAGCGGCTGCAGGTTTCCTCCTAAACAACGACTTGCTAATTGTTACGGGTGCTCTAGTTGGTTCTTCCGGTGCTTACCTTTCTTACATCATGTGTAAGGCCATGAACCGTTCGTTCATTTCGGTTATCGCCGGAGGCTTCGGAATTGTCGCTGCCACCACCGGTGACGAAGAACTCGGTGAATACCGAGAGACCGATGCCTCATCGGTGGCCGAACTGCTCAGAAACGCAACCTCGGTGGTAATCACCCCTGGTTACGGAATGGCTGTGGCTCAGGCTCAATACCCAGTAGCCGATCTGGCGGCAAGGCTGAAAGAAAAGGGCATAACCGTGCGGTTTGGTATTCACCCGGTAGCCGGACGATTGCCTGGCCACATGAACGTTCTACTAGCCGAAGCGAAAGTGCCTTACGACATCGTCGACGAGATGGATGAAATCAACGACGACTTTGCCAGCACCTCAGTGGTTCTGGTTATCGGAGCCAATGACACAGTGAACCCGGCAGCAGCTGAAGATCCAAGCAGCCCAATTGCCGGCATGCCGGTTCTCAAAGTCTGGGAAGCCGAGAACGTGATCGTATTCAAACGTTCAATGGCCTCAGGTTACGCAGGTGTGCAGAACCCACTGTTCTTCAGGGACAATGCGGCCATGCTATTCGGAGATGCCAAGCAGCGCGTCGAAGATATCTTGCGAGCCCTCTAGAACTGATTGTTTGAGAAACCTCTAACGAAGGGGCTTAACTCGTCTCAATGCAGACCTCAGAGCAACACCTGCAGCGATAAGAGCCAGTGCCAAGGATGTTAGCAACCAAGGACTGGAACTAGAACCGGTGTTAGCTAAGTCATCAGTCGGTTGCTCGGTAGGCAGAAGTTCTTGAAGAGGTCCGTCAAGGTGAACCAGTGTCGTAAGTGCCGTGTTTGCTCCTCGAGCCACCACCACGTTATCGAATTCGAACCCAGCCCCGGATAGAACGACCTTGTTAAAAGTCTTCCCTTCGGCCGCGAAGATGTGAAGGTATGCATATGGTTCACCAGAATTGTTTCCGCTAACCGGGCTGCCGAAGTAATCAGCGGTGGTATGTGACTCACCGTCTGTGCTTGAAACCGCCTGGCTATTGAGTGCAGTAACCAATGTTGCGCACGAAAATGATCCGAGTAACTCATCATCACTGTAGAAATTTATGTAGTTTGCTTCATTACCCGCGCTCCACCACAAACCAAAATAGGTCGAAGGTTGATCAAGCGTCAAAGTCATGTTGAAGTTTTCCACCCAGGCATAATTCGTGGCAGTACCGCCGGTGGTTGGAACTGAGGCTTCAGTAGAAGCTCCTCCGTAAGGATCTGGCGTCTTCGAAATGCACGCAACGTCAGTTGTGCCAATTCCTGGCCACACTAAAGGGCAGCCATTGTCAAAGTTCATAAGTGTT
>CAIJWY010000059.1 GCA_903824455.1 uncultured Micrococcales bacterium | reverse complement strand
GCCAAAGACATGGTTCCTCGCTACAAGACCATGCAGGGTTACCGCGTCGAGCGCCGTTTCGGTTGGGATACTCACGGTCTTCCGGCCGAAGTAGAGGCCGAGCGTCAGCTTGGTATTTCGGGCCGTTTGGAAATCGAAAAGTTTGGCATTCAGAAGTTCAACGACACCTGCAAGTCTTCGGTACTTAAGTACACCGAAGATTGGCGCACCTACATCACCCGCCAGGCTCGCTGGGTTGACTTCGATAACGACTACAAAACTCTGGACAAGGATTACACCGAGAGTGTGCTCTGGGCGTTCAAGGAGCTTCACAAAAAGGGGCTGATTTACGAGGGTTTCAAGGTTTTGGCTTACTGCTGGCGTTGCGAGACCCCGCTTTCGAACCACGAGCTTCGCATGGACGACGAGGTTTACCGAAACCGCCAAGACCAGACCGTTACCGTCACTTTCCCAATTCTTGAGGGAGAACGATTTGCCGGTGTGAAGCTGCTGGCCTGGACCACGACCCCGTGGACGCTTCCAACCAACTTTGCTTTAGCGGTTGGACCAAACATCGAGTACGCGATTGTTAACGGCTATCTGCTTTCGAAGAGCCTAATCGGCGCTCACTTCAAGGAACTTGGTTTTGAGTCGGCCGACGATGCCTTGGCTGCTGTTACCGAAACCGTCATGGGTTCAGAGCTAGCTGGAATTCGCTACCAGCGCCTGTTCGACTACTACTCAGACACCGAGAAGTTCGGCACCGAAAAGGCTTGGCAGATTCTGGTCGACGACTACGTTGGCGATGGCGATGGTACTGGAATCGTTCACCAGGCTCCCGCCTATGGCGAGGACGACCAGCGAGTTTGTGAAGCGGCCGGAATCCCAGTTCTTATTTCGGTGAACGAGCGCGGCGAATTTGTTTCAGTGGTTTCCGACTTTGCTGGAAAGCACGCGTTCGACGCCAACAAAGACATCATCGTTTGGCTTAAAGAAAACGGACGCCTATTCAAACAGGCTTCCTACGACCACCCATACCCGCACTGCTACCGCTGTAAGAACCCCCTTATCTACAAGGCGGTTTCGTCATGGTTCGTTGAAACTACCAAGGTTCGCGACCGCATGCTCGAACTAAACCAGGAAATCGACTGGACGCCAGACCACACCAAAGAAGGCTCGTTCGGTAAGTGGCTTGAGAACGTTCGCGACTGGGCGATTAGCCGAAACCGTTTTTGGGGAGCGCCGATTCCAGTTTGGAAATCGGACGACCCGGCCTACCCTCGTGTTGATGTTTACGGTTCGCTAGATGAAATGGAAGCCGACTTTGGTGCTCGTCCGAGCGATTTCCACCGACCAATCATCGACGATCTCACCCGCCCAAACCCTGACGACCCAACCGGTAAATCCACCATGCGCCGTGTGCCAGAGGTTCTTGACTGCTGGTTCGAATCAGGTTCGATGCCGTTCGCTCAGGTTCACTATCCGTTCGAAAACCGCGAGTGGTTTGAAACCCATAACCCCGGCGACTACATCGTTGAATACGTGGGTCAGACCCGTGGGTGGTTCTACACTCTTCACGTTCTGGCAACCGCGCTGTTCGACCGCCCGGCGTTCAAAACCGCAATCAGCCATGGAATCATCCTCGGCAACGACGGCCAGAAAATGTCGAAGTCGCTGCGGAACTACCCAGATGTAAACGAGGTGTTCGACCGCGACGGCGCGGACGCCATGCGTTGGTTCCTACTCTCTAGCCCGATCCTTCGCGGCGGAAACCTGATCGTGACCGAGCAGGGAATTCGCGAGGGCGTTCGTCAACTTCTGCTTCCACTTTGGAACTCGTATTACTTCTTCAGCCTGTATGCGAACGCGGCCGGTTACGAAGCGAAGTTCTCCACCGAATCGACCGATGTACTAGACCGCTACCTTCTGGCCAAGACTCACGACCTAATCGTGAACGTTGAGAAAGCCATGGATAGGTACGACTCCTATGTGGCCACCAATCTGCTACGCGACTTCGCCGATGTTTTAACCAACTGGTATGTTCGCCGCTCGCGCGATCGTTTCTGGGAGGGCTCCACGGATGGATTCGACACCCTGTACACCGTGCTGGAAACCCTTTGCCGAGTTGCCGCTCCACTGCTGCCAATGGTTACCGAAGAAGTTTGGAAGGGTCTAACCAACGGTCGCTCGGTGCACCTAACCGACTGGCCAAACGCTAAGAACTTCCCAGCCGACAACAAGCTGGTTTCGGCCATGGACCAGATCCGTTCTGCATCTTCCGTTTCCAACGCGCTTCGCAAGGCGGCCTCGCTGCGCAACCGTTTGCCACTGGCAAAGCTCACGGTGGTTACTAACGACTCAGCCGACCTAGAGCAGTTCACTTCGCTACTGGCAGATGAACTGAACGTAAAGGCAATTGAACTGGTTGAACTTGACGAAACCTCGGGTGAACGATTCGGCGTGGTCAAGCAGCTAACCGTGAACTCAAGAGTTGCCGGCCCACGTTTAGGCGCTGGAGTTCAGCATGTGATTCGCGGAGCGAAGTCTGGCGCTTGGTCGTTGGTTGATGGCAAGGTCGTCGTCGACGGCGTTGAACTTCTCGAAGAGGAATACGAGTTGACCCTGGTGGCCGATCTTTCTTCGGGGGATACCACCAATCTGGTTGGCATTCTTCCGTCGGGCGGTTTCGTAATTTTGGATGGCGCTGTTACGCCGGAGCTAGAAGTTGAAGGTGCTGCTCGCGACCTTATTCGTGCGATTCAGCAGGCTCGTAAGGATGCCGACCTCGACGTGAGCGATCGCATAAAACTTTCGATCGTTGGCGACGAATCGGTACTTGAGGCAATCGCAAAACACGAAGAGCTAATCAAGGGCGAAACTCTGGCCTCGGAGCTTGTTTCATCAGCCGGCAATGGCGAAGTTCAGATTTCGGTGGCAAAGCTTTGATCAAGACGGTACAGGAAGTTGAGCAGGCTCTTCTCGCTCGCATTCCAGAACATCAGCTTCGCCCTCGACTAGAGCCAACTGCGCGAGCTGCGGCGCTACTTGGCGACCCGCAGAAGCTCTACCGAATCATTCACGTAACCGGTACCAACGGAAAAACCTCGACCACTCGAATGATTGAACGACTTCTCCGTGAACACTCGCTTCGCACCGGTCGTTTTACCAGCCCTCACCTCACTCGGCTCAACGAGCGAATCGCAATCGACGGCGAATCGATTAGCGACGAAATCATGGTCGAGATTTGGAACGACATCGAACCAATTCTCGGTCTGGTCGACGCCGAACTAGATGCCGAAGGTGAACTGCCGCTCACCTATTTCGAAGCCCTCACGCTTCTCGCATTTGCCATTTTCGCCGATGCACCGATCGATGTTTTGGCACTTGAAGTTGGCATGGGTGGCGAGTGGGATTCAACCAACGTGGCCGACGGTGACGTGGCGGTGTTAACTCCGATCGACATGGACCACGCAGATCGACTTGGCAACACCGTGGCTGAAATTGCTAAGACTAAGGCAGGCATCATTAAGCCCGGTGCCATCGTTGTTTCGGCCGCGCAGGAACCAAGCGCGCTGGCCGAACTGCAGAGCAAAGCCAAATCGAAGGCAGATCGATTCACGTCCTACGGGCCAGACTTCGAAGCTTTCAACGTGGTTCCCGATGGTAGGGGTCAGCGCTTCAGCGTTCGCTCTCTGGCCGGGGAATACACCGATTTGTTTATGCCGCTTTACGGAGAACACCAAGCCCAGAATGCTGCCCTAGCGATTGCCGCGGTAGAGGCGTTTCTCGGAAACGGCGAGCGTCGAATTTTGGATGACATCGTTCGGGTGGCATTCGCCGATGTGGCGTCACCTGGAAGATTGCAGGTACTTGGTCGCGACCCGCTGACTCTGGTAGATGGTGCCCACAATCCACACGGTGTTCGTTCGCTTGCGAAAGCACTTGAAACAAACTTCGGTTCGCCAAAGGCAATTGGCGTGATTGGTGTCTTGGCCGATAAGAACTCTGAGGAAATGCTAGAAACTCTCTCGAAAAGTTTCGACCACGTGGTGATCACCGCAGCCAAGACGGAGCGAGCGGTTGAACAATCGGAGCTCGCCAGCATCGCCGAAAAATACTGGCCGGGCGAGGTCACGGTTTCCGGTGGCGTGGCGCTGAGTATGCAGGTGGCTCGAGACCTAGCCAAGCAAAACGATTTTGAAGCCATCGTGATTACCGGATCACTTAGCGTAGTTGGCGAAGCACTTAAAACCATTCAGGAAGAAAATAATGAAGACTAAATCACTTCAAAGAAGTCTCGGGTCGATAGCGCTAGCTTTCGAATCGTTCATCATCTTTTTTGCCACTCTGGCCGCCTTCGGGCTCAGGGTATTCGATGGTCCAACCATTTGGCTGGTAGGCCTTGGCCTTGCGATCATCGCCATTGCACGTCCCGGAGTTCTCGGTAAGCCTGGAAGTTACTTTGCCGGCTGGACTTTGCAGCTTGTGCTTCTAGCAATCTCGATTTATACAATCTTTTACAGTGCACTCGGCTACGGATTTTT
>CAIJWY010000058.1 GCA_903824455.1 uncultured Micrococcales bacterium | reverse complement strand
TGTCTAGGAGTTCTTCTAGATAATCGGCGGCAATGTCGCCTTCTTCTTCAAGCGCCTTGGTGCTTACCTCTGGAGCGTCAGTCGCATCCGAAACCTCGGCGTCTTCGACGACTTCTGCTACTTCAGTTGCTTCTACTTTTTCTTTTTTAGGCATTGGTTGTTCTCCTGCTTACTTACGCTTCTTGCCGCGCTTGCCAACCGGTTGGTTGCGCTGACGCGGGGTTTCTTCTTCAATGGCTTCGGGTGTGGCGGTTGGCAACTTGCCACGCTTTTCTAAACGAGCCTGGCGATCGTGCCAGGCCTTAGAACCTTCGGTAGGCATTCTGCGAATTACCACAAACTGCTGACCCATGGTCCAGAAGTTCGAGGTTAGCCAGTAGAACATAACTCCCAGTGGGAAGCTGATTCCCGAGATGGCGAAAATGACCGGAAAAATCCAGAGCATGATCTTCTGGGTCTGCATGTATTGGGTGTTCTGCACGCTGGCAGGGTTCTGGTTTTTGGCAATGATCTGCCTCTGAGTAATGAACTGAGTTGCGGTCATCACCACGATCATCACCGCGGCCATAATCTTAACTTCGTTCGACTGAGTGACTAGGAAGGTGTCTTTAAGTGACGCACCAAAGAAGGTCGCCGTCTGGAACGACTCGGCTAGAGTCACGTCCATCCAACCAACCCCGGTTAGGCCTTTTTGAGCGTTACTTAGAACGAAGAAAAGGCTGGTGAAAATTGGCATCTGCACTAGAAGCGGAAGGCAGGAGCTAAGTGGGTTGGAGCCAGTGCGCTTGTAGATCGCCATCTGCTCTTGAGCCATCTTCTGGCGGGATTCCTGGTCGGTCTTGCCCTTGTAGCGCTTCTGAAGAGCGGCTAGTTCGGGCTGGGCCAAAACCATGTTGCGCTGGCTCTTAATTTGCCTTACGAAAAGTGGAATTAGGGCTGCACGAACTACGAGCACCATGCAAACAATCGACAAGACCCAGGTTAGGCCGTCGGAGCCAACAAAGCCGAGGAAGGTTAGGCTGCTGTGGAAAATCGCTAAAAGAGCTTCAACGACCCACTTGATGGGCCATAAGAAATCTGGCATCTACTTACTTTCTATTTCGGTGAAACAAATCCGTTTGCTAAAACTCTGAATCGGCCAGAGCCGGTTTTAACCGGATCCATGCGCCCGGCCGACCAAGGATTACAGCGCAGGATCCTCCAAATTGTTAGAACCGATCCAAACAACACACCTCGTTGCTGAACCTGTGCCAGGCCGAAGGCCGAACAAGTTGGGTAGTACCTGCAAACGTCGCCGTATAGCGGTGAGATTACCTTTCGGTATCCCAGTAGAAATACGATTACTGCATTCCTGGGTATCAACCAGATGAACTCAAACACTCTCGTGATTAACTTCATTTACTGAGCGCCGCATTCACGTTGCTCAACACTTCTTGATGAAGTCTATTCCACTCAAAGCCCTTGGCCTCGGGCATTGCGCGAATGACCGCATTGAATCCTTTTGGGTGATTTTCCAGTATTTCTTTGGCGATAGCTCTTAGTCGTCTTTTGATTAGATTTCGACCTATGGCCCCGGCAACGGCTTTGCTCACAATAAAACCAAAGCGGGCATGAGTCAGAGACTCATCCCGCTGTAGGTAGAGAACGGTTGCCTGGCCAGATGTCTTGGAGCCGGTTTTCATGGTGTGGCGAAGATCCGCCCCGGTCCTGATCCGGTTCTCGCTTGCGAGCACCGTCTGGTTTGGTTACGCCGAAAGCTCGACGCGACCCTTACGACGACGGGCTGCCAAGATGGCACGGCCGGCGCGAGTAGACATACGTAGACGGAAACCGTGGGTCTTTGCACGACGACGGTTGTTCGGCTGGAAGGTACGCTTTGACATTGGTGATCACTCCAAAAATCTTTTTCGAATCATTGGTTAGTGCCGGAAACCCGACTGTTGATTTGCTGGCTCGGCTAGATTCGAAGCAGAGCAACCTATTAAACCTAAGGGTTCGAGGGGTGTTTGGTCAAGTTTTTGAGAGAAAAATGTAAATTTTTTTCTTTCTCCTACATCAGGAATGCTAAAAATTCCGAAAGACACGCCGATTCGATTTGCTTTAATCAAAACCTATTCCACAGAATTGCTCTGGTGGTTTGTAGGTAAATGACTATTTTTCCACAAATTCTTTATAGTTATCCACATGTTATGCACAGGCAGACAGGTTGTGGATAACCTATAGGTCTGACGATTTTAGGAAGGGGTTCGCGGTGGACGACATTGTCAAAACACAAAGCATCTGGCTCTCTGCCCTTGAAACCCTAAAAGTAGACCCTCGAATTACCCCGCCAATGCTCGGATTTCTCGAGCTGGCCGAGGCCAAGGGAATCATCGGTGAAACCCTTTATCTTGAGGTGCCGAATGACCTGGCTAGATCGATGCTCGACCAAAGAGTTCGCGGCTACATCGAAGAGGCTCTGGCCCTAAACATCGAAGACGGAACCACATACCAGTTTCGCGTAACCACCAATCCGGAGATTGAACCCTCTTTTGTCGATCCTCCAGCGGCAGAGGTTCTTACCGAGGCTAGAAGTAATGAGCGACAGAACTACAGCCCGGTGGTCAATGGCTTTGAAACCAGGTTGAATCCTAAATACACCTTCGAGAGCTTCGTTCTCGGTGAATCTAACTCTTTCGCTCGTGCTGCCGCTTGGGCGGTGGCCAATGCCCCGGCCCAGGGTTACAACCCGCTCTTCATTCACGGAAACAGCGGGCTTGGTAAGACTCACCTGCTTCACGCCATCGGCAATGAGGCTTTGAGTCTTTACCCAACCTACAAAGTTCGTTATGTCTCCAGCGAAGAGTTCACCAACCACTACATCAATGCCATTGCTAATAACCGGGCCCATGAATTCCAGGACGAGTATCGCCAGGTAGACATTCTGCTAATCGACGACATTCAGTTCCTTCAAGGTAAGGATCAAACCCAGGAAACC
>CAIJWY010000057.1 GCA_903824455.1 uncultured Micrococcales bacterium | reverse complement strand
TTGCAGTTACCCAATTAGGCACAAGAATTAAACCTACAGTTGAAGGTTAAGGAGGCCAAAATGTCAGATCAAGGCACATTTGATGTCAATGACGCTGACGGTGACCTGCTTTTCACCGACGGCCTACCGAGCACAGATCCAAGCGTCGGCTACCGAGGAACTTCGGCTGCTACCGCTGCTGGAATAAGTTACCGCCAGCTCGACTACTGGGACCGCACCGGGCTACTTCAGCCATCGGTTCGCGGAGCAACGGGATCTGGAACTCAGAGACTTTACGCTTTCCGCGACATCCTTGTTTTGAAATTAGTCAAGCGACTACTTGACACCGGCGTATCGCTTCAGCAAATTCGTATTGCCATCAACCAATTACGAAAGTCGGGAATCAATGACCTGGCCAAGACCACTCTGATGTCTGATGGTGCCAAGGTTTACCTGTGCAACAGCAACGAGGAAGTTATCGACTTACTCGGTCGCGGTCAGGGAGTTTTCGGTATCGCGGTCGGGTTAGTGCTTCGCGAAGTTGAAGCAACACTTTCAACCATTGTTCCGAGTTCGATCGAAGAACTCGATGACCTTTCGGCTCGCCGCCAAGCCAAGAAAGCTATCTAGTCTTTCTTTGTTTCGTCGTCCAACCCGAGCAAATCCGAAATCTCGTCTTTAGATTCCGTGGCTTCCAGCTTCAAAACCTCATCCAGGCTCTGACCGCGCATTACCCGGTTTAGCCGAAGAACCTTGCGGCTGTTGCGAGCGATGCGAGAAGGAGTCGACTGACCCAGCGATTTCTGCACATACTCAAGTACTCGATCAAACACTGCGGCAATCTCGATAGCCGATTCACCCGGCCAACCGTGGATCGGCCGACCGGCACCCTGAGCGGTTTGCAAGACCGTTCGCTCTTCAACCATCTGCGGGAGAATGCGATCGCCATATTTTTCACGAAGTTCGCTCACTCGGAAGTCACCCTCTTTTGACTGCGGGCGGAATCGATTGATCAAAATTCCCAGAGTTTCCAGGCGATCGGTCAATCCTCGTCGAAGTTCAGCTAGGGCGTGCATGGTGCGATCGGCAGCTACCACCGAGAACAGCGAAGGCTCAGAAACAATAATCACTCGGTCACTGGCCACCCAGGCGGTCCGAGTAAGACCGTTCACAGACGGAGGCGTATCGATAATCACTAAATCGTACTCAGACTCGATTTTGGCCAGAGCAATCTCGAGGCGCCAAATCTCGTTGATGGTGGGCGATGGCGAGTCTAAAGCCTGAGATTTCGGGCTACCAACCAAAACATCTATGTTTCCGGAGTGCAGTTTGTTCCAAGGACTAGATACGATTGCTCTATGCACAATGTTGTGCCGGGGATTTTGAAGAACGTCGGCAACGGTTTCTGCAAACTCTCCGATGGCACCTAAACCAGTGGTGGCATCACACTGCGGGTCAAGGTCTACAACTAGAGTTCGTAAGCCCTGATTAAAAGCAGCTGAAGCCAACCCTAGGGCAACCGTGGTCTTGCCAACGCCCCCTTTCAGGGAGCTAACGCTTAGAACATGCACGTCTAATAGGCTACTCTCTAAATCAAGGTGTCATAAACCCTTTGTTCGCTCAAACGCACTCCACGAGGTGGCAATGTTCAAGAAGATTCTGGTCGCAAACCGGGGAGAAATCGCAATTCGCGCATTTCGAGCGGCATACGAACTAGGCGCTCGCACAGTTGCTGTTTTCTCCTATGAGGATCGAAACTCTAGTCACCGTTTGAAAGCCGACGAGGCATATCAGATCGGCGCAGTGGGGCACCCGGTTCGCGCCTACCTAAATGTGGCTGAAATTATCCGTGTTGCCAAGGAATCGGGCGCGGACGCCATTTATCCTGGCTACGGCTTTCTTTCGGAAAACCCTGAACTTGCCGAAGCAGCCGCAGCAAACGGAATCAAATTCATCGGCCCAACCTCAGACATCCTGGAAATGGCTGGCAACAAGGTCAACGCCAAAGAGGCGGCCATTGCGGCTGGCGTTCCGGTACTCAAGTCTTCGATCCAGTCGGCAGACGTTAGCGAACTAACCCGGGCCGCGGAAGAAATCGGCTTCCCAATATTCGTCAAAGCTGTGGCCGGCGGTGGCGGACGTGGCATGCGTCGGGTGGAAAAGCGAGAAGACCTGGTTTCGGCACTGGGAGAGGCTAGCCGCGAGGCAGAGAGCGCCTTTGGTGACCCTCGAGTGTTCCTTGAGCAAGCAGTATTGAGGCCGCGCCACATCGAGGTGCAGATACTCGCTGATGAGCACGGAAATGTGGTTCACCTGTTTGAACGAGACTGTTCGATTCAACGCCGCAATCAAAAGGTTGTCGAGATTGCACCAGCGCCACACATCACTCAGGAACTTCGTGAAGAGCTTTACCGAGACGCGGTTGCCTTTGCGACCAAAATTGGCTACCGAAACGCGGGAACCGTTGAGTTCTTGATTGACACGGTTGGTGAGAACGCGGGTAAACACGTCTTTATCGAGATGAACCCCAGGATCCAGGTAGAGCACACGGTAACCGAAGAAATCACCGACATCGACCTGGTGCAATCGCAGATGAGGATCGCCGCCGGTGAAAGCCTGATTGACCTAGGTCTTACCCAAGACCAGATCACCATGCACGGTTTCGCAGTTCAGTGCCGAATCACCACCGAGAACCCGGCGTTGGGCTTCAAACCAGACTCCGGCAAGATAACCACCTATCGCTCACCCGGTGGAGCCGGTATTCGCCTCGACGGCGGAACCATTTCAGCCGGTAGCGAGGTAAGCCCGCACTTCGATTCACTTCTGGTGAAGCTAATTGCCAGAGGACGGGACTTCCACTCAGCTGTGCTTCGAGCTGAGCGAGCGCTCGCGGAGTTTAGAATTCGTGGCGTTTCCACCAACATCGCCTTTATGCAAGCGGTTTTGGCAGACCAAACCTTCGCTAGCGGTGATTTATCGACCGCGTTTATCGACGAGCGTCCGGAATTGTTCACGGCCAGACCTTCACAGGACCGTGGAACCAAGATTCTGACCTGGTTGGCAGATGTTACGGTCAACCAGCCTTACGGCCCCCGAAATGGGCGGGTATCGCCGGCTCTCAAACTTCCAAAGATCGATTTGCAGAAGGCGGCTCCGGCCGGCTCCAGACAGCTTTTGCAAGAACTCGGACCGAAGGCTTTTGCGAAGTCCTTGCGCGACCAATCAAAGGTCGCAATCACCGACACCACATTCCGTGACGCACACCAGTCACTCCTGGCAACGCGGGTGCGCGGCCGAGACCTGGTTCAGGTTGCCCCTTATGTGGCTCGAATCACTCCAGAACTGTTTTCGGTTGAAGCCTGGGGCGGAGCCACCTACGACGTGGCCCTGCGTTTTCTGGGCGAAGACCCATGGCATCGGTTGGTTGCGCTGCGAGCAGCCATGCCAAATATTTGTATTCAAATGCTGCTTCGTGGACGCAACACCGTTGGTTACACGCCTTATCCAACCGAGGTAACCGAGGCATTTGTTGCCGAGGCTGCTTCCAGCGGAATCGACATTTTCCGAATCTTCGACGCACTGAACGACGTGGAACAAATGAAGCCTGCCATCGAAGCGGTGCTCAAGACCAAGACGGCTATCGCCGAGGTTGGTCTGTGCTACTCGGGTAACCTGCTCGATCCGAAGGAAGATCTTTACACCCTCGACTATTACCTGGCATTAGCCGACAAAATCGTTGCCGCTGGAGCCCACATACTTGCCATCAAAGACATGGCCGGTTTGCTTCGCCCAGCCGCCGCCAGCAAGCTGGTCAAGGCGCTTCGCGACCGATTCGACCTTCCAGTGCATCTTCACACCCACGACACCGCAGGCGGCCAGTTGGCAACGCTTATGGCAGCTATCGACGCTGGAGTCGACGCGGTGGATGTGGCCTCGGCGCCGATGGCAGGAACCACGAGCCAGCCGTCGGCATCGGCTTTGGTTGCGGCGCTAGCAGATACCGAGCGCGACAGCGGTATCACGCTCGACGCCATCACCGCGTTGGAACCCTATTGGGAGGCGGTTCGTCGCGTTTACTCCCCATTCGAATCTGGCTTGGCCGGTCCTACCGGGCGGGTCTACAAGCACGAGATTCCCGGCGGTCAACTCTCAAACCTTCGCCAGCAGGCAATCTCGCTGGGCTTGGGAGATCAGTTTGAGCGGGTCGAAGACATGTATGCGGCAGCGAACGAGATACTCGGACGCCCAACCAAGGTCACCCCTTCATCAAAGGTGGTTGGCGATTTGGCGCTGCACCTGGTGGCGGCTAATGCCGACCCCAAAGACTTTGCCGAGAATCCGCAAAACTATGACGTGCCAGACTCGGTGGTTGGTTTTATGGCCGGTGAGCTTGGCGACCTTCCAGGTGGGTGGCCAGAACCATTTAGAACCAAGGTGTTGGCTGGCAAGAACTTGAAGTTTGGGGTTACCCCGCTAAGCGCGGAAGACTTGGCAATTCTCATGGGTGAAAACTCTGAGAATCGTCGCGCCGCGCTAAACCGGCTACTTTTCCCTGCACCAACGAAGGAATATCTCACGAACCTTGCCACTTATGGAAACCTCGACCAGGTTGACACAGTTGACTACCTTTACGGTTTGGAACAGGGGCACGAACACGTGGTCGAGATCGCCAAGGGTGTTCAACTTTTCGTTGGCCTAGAAGCAATTGGATCTCCAGATACCAAGGGCAACCGAACGGTAATGGCAACTCTGAACGGGCAATTGCGACCGATTGATATTCGCGACAAAAAGATCTCGGTCGACATTCCTCAGTCTGAAAAAGCTGACCCGAGTAACCTAGGACACATCGCGGCGCCGTTCTCCGGAGCTGTCACCGTAACCGTGGTTGAAGGCGTGCATGTGGAGGTCGGCCAGCCCGTGGCAATTATCGAAGCCATGAAGATGGAGGCCACTATCACGGCCACATCGGCCGGCGTTGTGAGAAGAATTGCGATTTCAAAAACCAAGGCGGTAGACGCCGGAGACCTTATTCTTGTTGTTGAAAACGAATAGTTCTGCCTCAAAAGGTAGACTTAGGGTTCGGTTTTAGAGATAGGAGTGGTCGTGGCTTTTGGCGACAAAAAGAAAAACAAGGCTCAGTCCGAGGAGAAAACTCACTCACTCGCTGAAGCCGCTGTTGATGTTGCCAGCGTAGACCTAGCCCCGAGCACTGCAGCTATCGAAATTGTTCCCGAGGTTTCGGCAACACGCGAACCGGGCATCGATACCAGCCCGATTACTCGTCGAAGTAATTACACGCGTCGCGATCAGTTGCGCGGAGATCGATTCGACCAGCCAGAGCCGGCAGCAATGCTCACCGCCGATCGTCTAATCGATGTCGGACCTCGAAATCGCCCATCTCCAGAAGCTGGATTTCGCCGCTTCCTGTATCTAATTTCGCTCAAAACCATCAACCTCGGAGACTCGCGTAAAGTTCGCGAACGTAAGGCCCTCGACGCTCGAATCGGAGCGGTATTCGAAGGTGGCGCCAAATTCGTTCCTGTGCTCACCCGCAAGGGCGGGGTAGGAAAAACCACTGTTACCACCCTGCTCGGTATGGCTCTATCGCTCGCTCGTGAAGACCGAGTTATCGCAATCGATGCCAACCCTGACCGAGGAACCCTTGCCGAGCGAGTTAGTAAGTCAACTAGATTCACTGTTCGCGATGTTGTGAATCGTGCCGCGGCAATCGACGGTTTCACCGAATTTTCTACCATGGTTTCCAGAGACGCGACCCGATTAGACGTATTAGCCTCAGACTCCGACCCGATGCTTTCCGAAGCATTCGACGAAGGCGATTACAACGTGGTAGCCGACATGGCGGCTCGCTACTATTCAGTAGTTCTAACCGACTGTGGTACCGGTATCGTGCACTCGGTTATGCGCCCGACCCTGCAGCGCGCCAGCGGTTTAGTTATTGTTTCAGGCGGTTCAGTGGATGAGGCTCGTTTGGCTTCAGAAACCCTCACCTGGTTGGAAGCCAATGGCTACGGAGACTTGGTTAGAAACTCAATCGTTGCCCTGAATACCGCCACTCAGGCCACCAACCTAGTGAAGATTGATGAAATCGAACAGCACTTCAAGACTCGAGTTCGCGAAGTCGTTCGCATTCCTTACGACCCAGCTTTGGCGGCCGGTTCGGTTATCAAGTTCAGCCAGCTAAAGCCCCACACCCGAGAAGCTGCCCGCGAACTTGCTGCGCTGGTAGTCGACGGACTAAACAACCCGAACTAGTGACTGTCAGAGAAATTCGTCTCTACGGTGACCCGGTACTTCGCACGGTCAGCGACGAAATAACCGAGATCACGCCGGCGATTGCTGAACTAGTTGCCGACCTAATCGAAACCACCCAGGTGCCCGGTCGTGCCGGCGTTGCCGCTCCCCAAATCGGCGTTAGCCTCCGAGCCTTCAGTTTTCATGTAAACGGAGAAATCGGATATTTACTCAATCCAAAAATTGTGGAATTTATCGGAGAGCCGGAAGAAATAGAAGAGGGTTGTCTCTCGGTTCCTGGTCTCTGGGAAAAGACTTCTCGTTACCCTTCGGTAATTGCCGAGGGAATCGACTTGACCGGGGAAACGGTTCGCATCGAAGGAAGCGGTCTGCTCGCGCAGGCACTGCAACACGAGTGCGATCACCTAGACGGAAAAGTCTATTTGGATCGATTGAGCTCCGCAGGACGGAAAGTAGCCATGCGAAAACTTAGAGAAACCGACTGGTTTTAGAAGTTCACCGCGTTGTCGATGTTGCCCTTGCCATCGGCGTACAGTTCAGCAATTTCCTTAGCGAAATCCCTAGCCACAGCGTCACGTTTGATTTTTAGACTCGGGGTTAGGTGACCCGACTTTTCGGTAAGTTCCGAGTTGACGATGACAAACTTGCGAATCGATTCTGCAGTTGAGAATGATTTATTGACACCATCGATGGCTTTCTGAACCTCGGAAAGCACCAATGCATCAGTGGCAGCTTCTTCGATAGTTAGCGTGGCATTTCCACCATGGTTTTTCAGCCAGGTTTGGAACATCTCACTGTCAAGCGATACCAGGGCACTGATAAATGGCTTCTTATCGCCAAGTACCACAACCTGACCGATTAGTGGATGAGCGCGAAGCGGGTCTTCCAAACCGGCTGGGGCCACGTTCTTGCCACCGGCGGTAACCAATAGCTCTTTCTTGCGACCGGTAATGGTTAGGAAACCATCGTCATCAAGTTCACCGATGTCGCCGGTCTTGAACCAGTCTCCGTCGAACGTTTCCTTGGTCGCAACTGGGTTTCTCCAGTAACCGCGCATGATGTTGTTGCCACGAAGCCAAATCTCACCATCGTCGGCGATCTTCACTCCACAACCTGGCAGGGTGCGACCAATTTTGCCAATTTTGATTTGGCTTGGGCGAGCGATCATCGCCGGGGCGGTGGTCTCGGTCAGTCCGTAGCCTTCCAGAACCGTTAGTCCGATACCTGCGTAGAAATAGCCGAGACGCGAACCTAGCGGGGCTCCGCCGGAAATTGCGTAACGCAACTGCCCACCCATGGCGGCACGAATTTTGCGGTAAACCAGTACATCGAAAATTGCATGCCTTAGCGAGAGACTCAAACCGGCCGAGCCCTTTTCCTCTTTGGCTCGCGCGTAGTTCACAGCAACGAGAGCAGCCTTTCGGAAGATGTCGCCTTTGCCTCCGGCTTCAGCTTTTTGCTCGGCAGCGTTATAGACCTTTTCAAAAACTCGAGGCACAGCCAATAGAAAATCGGGGTGGAATGAAACCATTGCCGGGCCAACGTCTTTGGCATCAGACTTGTGGCCTACTTTCACTCCCGCGTGCACAGTTAGAACTTCTACAAATCGAGCAAACACGTGAGCTAGTGGAAGGAACAAAAGGGTGCTGCGTCCGGGCACAAGAACTTCCGGCAATTCCAACATCGCGTTCTTGCTGAGTTCCACAAAGCCACGGTGAAGTAGTTCGCAACCCTTTGGGACACCGGTAGTGCCGGAGGTGTAGATAATCGTTGCTAGGTCGTAAAGACCTGCTCGGGTTCTTCGCTGTTCCAGAGTTTCATCGTCGATTTCCCGCCCGCGCTGGGTCAGTAGCTCGACACACTCCTGATCGAACCGCCAGACCTGGCGGGCCAATGGAACAGAGGCCTTGATTGAGTCAAATCGTTCCTGATGTTCTGCGGTTTCTAAAAACACCGCCACCGAGTCGCTGTCGGAAATAATCCACTGCATTTGAGTGGCTGAAGAGCTTTCATAGATTGGAACGGAAACTCCGCCGGCGAACCAGATTGCGAAGTCGATAAGGGTCCACTCGTAGCGCGTTTTACTCATGATGGCAACCGCTTGACCAGGTTGAATTCCGGTTGCAATCAAGCCTTTGGCTACGGCGCACACCTGAGCTAGGAAATCTTCACCGGAAAAATCGTGCCATCTTCCATCGGACTGTTCGATGGCGAAAAGAGGGAGTTTCGGGGTTTCTCGAACTCGGTTAATCAGTAGATCGGTGATATTTTCGTTGTTAGCTGAAACGACGATTGGGTCTAGGTCATAGGTCTTCATTGATGGTCCTATCAATTGTTTCTAAAACTCTAATTCCTTTCAGCAGGAGAATGCCCTTAAACTTGAAAGTCTGCTCATCAATCCTCGAATCGTTACATTAGGCGGAACAAATGCTCGCAATTGGTATTGACATCGGTGGTACCAAAATTGCCGGTGCCTTGGTCGATGCCGATGGGGTAATTCTTCGTGAGGCTAGAGTGCCAACTCCAGCTACCGACCCCGACGCCATCGCCGATGCCGTGGTCGGGCTAATAACCGAACTAAGCGAAGGTCAAGATGTAGCTGCAGCTGGCGTTGCTGCAGCAGGCTTCGTCGACGCAGAGCGCGCCAATATTGTTTACGCTCCAAACCTTTCCTGGCGAAACGAACCGTTCAAGGCGAAGCTTGAAGCGAAACTAAACATTCCGGTATTCATCGATAACGATGCAAATGCTGCCGGTTGGGCCGAATATCGATTCGGCTCTGGTCGCGGATATCGTCACATGGTGATGCTGACCATCGGCACCGGCGTTGGCGGAGCAATTATCACCGACGGTCGATTGCTTAGAGGTGGATTTGGAGTTGCCGCCGAGCTGGGGCACGTTCGCCATGTTCCAAATGGTCGACTCTGCGGTTGCGGGCGTCGCGGCTGTATTGAACAGTACGGCTCCGGAACCGCATTACTAAAATCGGCAATCGAGTTGGCCAACGACAACAGCG
Organism: uncultured Micrococcales bacterium; assembly: GCA_903824455.1. GTDB lineage: Bacteria > Actinomycetota > Actinomycetes > Actinomycetales > Microbacteriaceae > Rhodoluna. The sequence continues at coordinate 23,819 of CAIJWY010000057.1, read as the reverse complement.
TGAAGGGCGCTCGGCTGGCCGAGTTGATGCGCGAAAACGATGGAGAACTTACCGGAGTGCAGGTTTATCAGGCCATCGGCGAAGAAGACCCTGGCGCCTTGGAGCTTTTGAGTGATCTTGGAGTTGCTCTCGGAAAAACTATCGCCACCCTTGCCGCGGTGCTAGACCCTGAAGTTGTGGTGATCGGTGGGGGAGTTAGCGCGGCTGGCGAGCTGCTGCTGGCTCCGATGCGCGAGGCTTACCTGAGTTCGCTATCGGCAAGAGGGTTCCGCCCAGAACTCAAAATCGTAACTGCAAATTTCGCAAATGATGCCGGTGTGGTCGGTGCAGCCGATCTGGCTCGCGCTGAACTTAGCGGTCGCTAAACTATAAAGGTTGATTGGAGGTTTACGGATGGCATATTTCATCCTGAAAAACTTCCTGCTCGGGCCAATTTTGAAGGCCCTGTTTCGACCTTGGGTTCGGGGCATGGAGAACATCCCAGCGCACGGTGCAGTAATTCTGGCCAGTAACCACCTTTCTTTTTCCGATTCCATCTTTCTTCCGCTGCAATCAAGGCGCCCAGTGGTTTTTCTTGCCAAAAGCGAATACTTCACCGGCCGCGGGCTGAAGGGTGCACTCACTCGCTGGTTCTTCAAGGCAACCGGGCAACTTCCAATCGACCGTTCCGGCGGAAAAGCTTCGGAAGCCTCATTGAACACCGGGCTAAGCGTTCTGGCACAGGGTCAAGTTTTGGGAATTTATCCGGAGGGCACTCGTTCGCCTGACGGTCGTCTGTTTCGCGGACGCACCGGAATCGCACGAATGGCCTTGGAATCCAAAGTTCCGGTAATTCCGGTGGCCATGATCGATACCGAAAAGGTTCAACCGATTGGCCGTCGCTTTCCTCGAATTCGTCGAATTGGAATCATTGTTGGTGAACCGCTCGACTTTTCTAGGTTCGACGGGATGGAAGGCGACCGAGTAATTCTTCGAGCCGTCACCGACGAAATCATGTACGAGCTGATGAAGCTCAGCGGCCAAGAGTATGTAGACACCTATGCTTCGACTTTGAAAGAGAAACGCGCACGCGCGCGCTAAGAGGGAATAAACCAATGAATGACATTCTGACCGGGCTAGATCACCACGCCTCGCTTCCAGCGGCTCAGCAGCCGATCTGGCCAAACAGCGATGAGGTTGCCAAGGTGCGCGCTGAGCTTGCCAAGCAACCGCCTCTGGTTTTCGCCGGAGAAGTGGATCAGCTTCGAACTCGCTTGGCCGAAGCCGCCGCCGGTCGAGCCTTCCTGTTGCAAGGTGGCGATTGCGCCGAGACTTTTGCCGATGCCACCGCCGATCGCATTCGCAACCGGGTCAAGACCTTGTTACAGATGGCCGTAGTGCTTACCTACGGTGCATCGATGCCAGTGGTAAAGATGGGACGCATGGCCGGCCAGTTTGCCAAGCCTCGTTCGTCTAACGATGAAACCCGAGGCGAGGTAACTTTGCCCGCCTACCGCGGCGATGCGGTAAACGGCTACGATTTCAATCTGGAGTCTCGGACCAATGACCCTTGGCGCATGCTGAAGGCTTACAACACTTCAGCTTCAACGCTGAACCTCATCCGCGCCTTCACCCAGGGTGGTTTTGCCGATCTTCGTTCGGTTCACGAGTGGAATCGCGGTTTCAGTGAGAATCCGACAAACATCCGCTACGAATCTCTAGCAAAAGAGATCGACCGAGCGATCAAGTTCATGGCAGCCTGCGGCGCAGACTTTGAGTCATTGCGCACCACCGAATTCTATGTGAGTCACGAAGCACTACTGCTCGACTACGAGCGTCCGATGACTCGAATCGATTCACGCACCGGAAACCCATACGACACCAGTGGTCACTTCGTTTGGATTGGTGAGCGCACCCGTCAACTCGACAATGCTCACGTTGATTTCCTCTCACGAGTTCGCAACCCAATTGGTGTAAAGCTAGGACCAACCACCTCGGTCGACGACGTGAAATCTCTCATCGAAAAGCTAGACCCAAAACTTGAACCAGGACGCCTAACCTTCATTTCTCGAATGGGCGCCAGCAAGGTTCGCGAAGAACTTCCGAAGCTCGTTGAGGCTGTTCGCGATCTAGGTGCCCAGCCGCTTTGGATCACCGACCCGATGCACGGCAACGGGATCACGACCAAGAACGGCTACAAGTCGCGTCACTTCGACGATGTTATGGATGAAGTTCGCGGATTCTTTGAAGTTCACCAATCGCTGGGAACCATCCCCGGTGGTATTCACGTCGAACTAACCGGCGACGATGTTGCCGAATGTTTGGGTGGTTCGGAAAAGATTGACGAGGCAACCCTGGAAGAGCGCTACGAGTCACTTTGTGACCCGCGCCTGAACCACAGCCAGTCGCTTGAACTTGCGTTTTTGGTAGCTGAATCGCTCAGAAAGATTTAGTTAGTAGCGAGCGATAATCGTCACGGTATCGCCACGCCGCAACACAGTACCGGCCGATGGGTTTGTTGATTTCACGTTTTTCGTGCCCCACTGGTTGGTGTTTAGGTTGGTGTCGACTAACACTTTTAGCCCGAGCGCCTTGAGTTGATCTTGGGCGTAGAGAATTCGCTGCCCAACCATATTCGGCACGGTTACCTTGTTAGTTCCTTTGGAAACGTTGAGGTCAATGGTTGATCCCTTTTCAAGCCCAAGCTGATTCGGGATTAGGTCAATCACATTCCCCTTGGGAACTGTGTCGCTAAAACTTTCACTGATCGTTCCCACTTCTAGCCCAACCAAATTCAGTGCTGCTTTGGCAGCTTCTTGAGATAAACCGGCGACCGACGGGATTGCTCCTAGCGAAACTTTCAAATCGATTTTCGAGCCTTCAGCGATGTTTATCCCGTCACTCCCGGTGTGGTCAACGATGTTACCGAGCGCGGTTGAACTGAAGACCGATTTAACATCACCGAGAACGAAGCCTGCTCCAACCAGGGTGCTGGTGGCATCGGCTAGATTTTTGTCCTTGAGCATTGGAACAGTTACCAGCTTTGGACCGTCGGAGAGATAAATGGTAATCGCACCATTACGGCCAACAAAACCTCCGGCTGCGGGGTCGGTTCTGGTGATTAACCCGGCATCAATGGTCAACGAGTTTTCATGGGCAACGACTATCTTCAGATCAAGTGGGGAGAGAGCGGCCTGCGCCTGAGCCATGGTGCGATTGCTGAGTTGTGGCACTGGAGACAGTGCGCCAGGTCCGGCACCAAACCACCAACCTCCGAGGGAGCCCACTAGTATCGCGATAACCGACCAAATCAAAAACGGAGCCAGTTTTCTTCGACTCGGAACACTTGCAAATGGCTCGTCATCAGACGACTCAAGTGGCGAAATTACTTCAGTTGCTCCAGCCGAAACCGGGTTCAATACTGTGGTTCGGTTATCTGGGGATAGCGTCTCAAATTGCCTCAGCGCTAGCAACAGTTCCTGCGCATCGGCCGGGCGGTTAGAAGCCTTCGGTTCGGTCGCCATGAGCACTAGTCGATCCAAGCCAGGGGAGAGTTCTGGATTGGCTAGGCTCGGAACCGGTACCCGTGAGTTTGCATGCTGATAGGCAACCTGCATGCTTTGCTCACCGACAAAGGGCCTGGTGCCGGTAAGCATTTCATAGAGCATGATTCCGCAGGCGTAGACATCGGAAGCCTTGGTGGCCGCACCTCCGGTTACCAACTCGGGCGCCATGTAGCCGACTGTCCCCAGCAGTTCGCTGGCTTCGGTTCTGGTATCCACGTTTCTTGCCAAACCAAAGTCACTTAGCTTGATGCGTCCCTCGTTGCTGAGCAAGATATTTTCAGGCTTGATGTCTCGGTGAATAATTCCAGCCGCGTGAGCTGCCCCAAGACCTTCGAGAACGGCTTCCATGAGTTCAACGGCACGCTCTGCGTCGATGATTTTGAAATCGTCTAGGACGTGGCGGAGAGTGGTTCCGGTTACCAATTCCAAAACTAGATAGGTCAAATCGCCCTGTTGCCCCTGATCGTAAATGTTGACCAGATTCGGATGATTAAGCGCCGCCGCTACTCGCGCTTCGGTAACGAATTTTTCACGGAAAGACTGGTCACCGGAGAGGTGCGATGCGAGGACCTTGATGGCCACCTGGCGGTGCAGCTGAATGTCTAAAGCCTCGTAGACACTCGCCATTCCTCCGTGCGCCAGAAGCCTCTGAACGCGGTAACGCCCAGATAATTCGGTGCCAGCTTGGATTGTGATGTTATTCATTATTCTCAAAGAATATCGTCACACAGTTAGTTTTCTTTTCCTTGAAGAGCTTTGGTGTGGCAATCTATTCATGTGAGTAATGTTTTTGATTCTGTAGATAAATGGTTGACCGTACCCGAAGTTGGGGAGTTGCTGGGGCTAACCCCAGGAAAAGTGCATCGTCTAGTTGAAGAGCATGCCTTGTTCTTCATCGTAAGAGATGGAGTAAAGGTAGTTCCAGCTCATCTGATCGTTGACGGCGAGCCGCTTACATCACTCCCTGGAACATTGAACGTTCTCATCGACGCCGGCTTTACGCTCGGGCAGGGAATCGAATGGCTCTACACCCAGGAGGAATCTTTGGGGCATCCACCGATTGATTCGTTGCTAGCGGGCCGTAAGTCTGAGGTTCGGAGAATTGCCCAATCGCTAGCTTTCTAACTGCTGCGATTTACAACTTTTAGTGCCAACGCCTTGAGATTTTGTTTTCCATAGTCGTCAATTTTCAGCTGTTGTAGAGCTAACAAACTTTCATTTCCATACTCTTCGATCATCTGTTCAACCTTCGCGAGTGCGCCGGATCCCTTAATCGTTTCCTGGAGTAGCTTTATTTGTTCGCTAGTTAGTTCTCGATTGGTCATGAGTTCGTCGAAAAGTTTTACGGTAGCAAAGTTGAGCGATTGTCGAGTCAGCGCGATGAGCGTGGTTCTTTTACCCTCGCGCAAATCGTCGCCAATCGGCTTTCCAGTAACCTCGGGTTCGCCAAACACACCCAGCACATCGTCGCGAAGTTGGAATGCCAGTCCCAGCGGAATAGCAAATGCAGTTAACCCTCGCAACGTGCCAGATTCGGCTCCGCAAAAAGACGCACCAATTAGCAGCGGAGCTTCGATGCTGTATTTCGCCGTTTTGTATAACATCACCCGATTAGCCCGGCCTACTGCTTCGTCGGCATCACGGGTTGGACCCGCGTTTTCCTCGAGGATGTCGAGATATTGACCAGCCATGACTTCGATGCGCATTTTTGCAAACTCGTCACGGCACTGCCAGGCGATTTCGCTGCTTGGGGATCGCTTTACGCCGCTATCGAAAAGTTCAGATGCCCAACCGAGCATGAGATCGCCGGCTATAACCGAACCGGCTTGACCGAAACGAACGGCTGATCCGGCCCAACCGCTGTTTTCGTGAAGCGATTCAAATTGCTTGTGAACGGCTGGAGCCCCGCGGCGAGTATCCGAGTTATCGAGTAGGTCGTCGTGAACCAGGGCCGCCGCGTGAAACATTTCAAGAGCAGCGCAAATGTCTACCAACGCCTTCGAGCTTCGTTCTTTTTGCTCTTCGGTGATCGGGTTGGGCAACGTGTTCAGGCAGGACACCCAAGACCAGTAGGCGAATAATGCGCGGAATCGCTTGCCACCGATTAGTAGTCCTTGGATGAAATCGATAACCGGGGCTAGTTCTGGTTCGATTGCGGTGAGTTCCGCTCTGCGATCAGAGCAGAAAACGGTAAGGCGTTTTTCGACTAGGTCGATCAGGGTTTGACTTTCACTCATTGCTCTAGCCTAGACCCAGAGCTTTGCTTACAATGGGGGAATGGGACTAAGCGAGCGCGAGCAACAATTATTGGATGAGTTGGAGAAGAGCCTGTCCGGGGGACCCACCGACTCGGCCAAGCGCAAGCTGGCTGTTACAAACGTTTCGGCTAGGCGGGTTATCTCGGGAACTCTCATCGTTGTGGCGGGGCTTTCAACACTTTTGGCCGGAGTAATGAACCAAGTGCCAGCAATCGGGCTGGTGGGTTTCGCACTCATGCTCGGCGGCGTTTATCTAGCTGCCTCCACTCCTGGTTCAAAATAGGAGTTTTTTTCTGAATGCAGCCGAAGGGCTGCATTTTTTTTGCCAACATTTGACGGAGTCTGTAAAAATCACTCCATTTTGCTCCACCAATCAGAGTGCTTATAGTTATTGAGTTGTTACACAAATTTAGGTAGAAATATTCCCGATTTTGATTATAAATTGTGTTTTAGTGGTGTAAAGTGGAGCAAATAAGAGTTTGAGACCAGGGAAGGGAGGACCGATGACTTTTAGTGGACAGTCGCAGCCAAAGCTGGATGAGAAAGGTCGATTGATCCTTCCTGCCAAATGGCGCGAAGCGCTGGGTGATGGCATCTACCTCACCAAAGGTCAAGACCGTTGTGTGTCGATGTACACCGCAACCGAGTTCTCCAAGATTTCCCAAAGCCTCGAGGCAGCCAGGCAGACCACTAAGGCCGCGCGGTTCTTTGTTCGAAACTTCATGGCCTCCGCCGAAAGCGAAGCGCCGGATAGACAGGGCCGCATCACCGTTCCCGGGCACTTGCGCGAATACGCGGGTCTCGGCCGCGAACTAATTCTTGCCGGAGTAAACAACCGTATTGAAATTTGGGATTTAGCTACCTGGAACCAGTTCATGGCTGAACAGGATGCACAGTTTGCCGACCTCGACGAGGAGGTGATTCCTGGAATCTTCTAGGTCTCATGTCTAAATCGATAAATCAACTGCACACCCCGGTTGCGCTCGACTATGCCATCGAGGTACTTGGTGCAGCTCTATCGGCACCAAACGCTGTAATGGTCGACTGCACTCTGGGGCTCGGCGGTCACACCGAGGCTTTCTTAGAAAAGTTTCAGCAATTGACCGTGGTTGGGATCGACCGCGACGAAAAGGCTCTGGTTTTGGCGCAAGAGCGACTTGCCCGTTTCGGCGACCGAGTTCACTTTGCCCACGCCGTCTACAGCGAAATTGATGACGTGCTTGATGACTTGGAGATACCGGCGGTCGACGCAGTTCTTTTAGACCTTGGAGTCTCCTCGATGCAGCTAGATGAAGCCGAACGTGGATTTGCGTATTCGTTCGATGCACCGCTAGACATGCGAATGAACCAGGACGACGGACAGACCGCCGCCGACGTACTGAACAACTATTCGGAATCAGAGCTCGCCAAAATTTTCAAGGAATTTGGTGAAGAGCGCTACGCCAAGCCAATTGCCAAGGCGGTAATTGCGAAACGGAAACTTTCTAATTTTGTAAACAGTGCCGAACTTGCAGCTTTGATCAGCAAAATCGTTCCCTACATTCCAGGAAAATCCAGCGGACACCCTGCCAAGAGAGTTTTTCAAGCGCTTCGAATTGAAGTTAACGGCGAGCTCGAAATTCTGACCGAGACCATCCCAGCAGCTGTTGCCTGCCTAAGAGTGGGAGGCCGCATCTTGGTGATGTCTTATCACTCACTCGAAGACACCATCGTGAAAAAGTCTCTCGTTTATCTGGCAAATTCGTCTGCGCCACTTGACATGCCGATGGAGCTGCCAGAACACGCCCCGGTAATTCGAATGCTGACTCGAGGCACGGCCGTAGCCAGCGATTCCGAAAAACTTTCCAACCCTAGAGCCGCGTCTGTTCGGATGCGCGCAGCCGAGAAGATCAGAGAAGCAGCATGAGTGCAATTAGAGTAGCCGCCAGAACAGTCAGTCGTCCGCCTCTGCGTGCGGTTGGCAGGAGCAGAAAGCTCAACCTCAGAGTTGTCATCACCATTGTGGTGGGAGTCGTCGCAATCCAGTTACTAAATGTCCTTATGGCAGGCGTAACGTCGGCTGGAGCCTACGAGATATCAAATCTCAAAATTGAGCGCGCCAATCTGAGCACCCAGGCCGACATCATCGGATCCGAAGTCAACTCACTTTCATCAAACCAGAATCTAGTGAACGTGGCACACGCTCTTGGCATGGTGTCAAACGTAAACCCGGTATTCCTTCGTCTCAGCGACAGTGCAGTGATTGGAAAGCCGCGCCGCGCCCAAGCAAACGAGAGAACCGTTTCCAAAAACCTCGTTCCAAACGCAGCCATGACCACCGATACCAACGTCAGCAATTTGGGCGAGGTATCGATGAATAGCGTGTTAGGTTCAACATCAAGTTCGGTCGGCGCACACAGTGGGTCGATCCAAGCATCCCCAACTTACTAGTAACTAGGTAGGCAAAAATGAGCATGTTGCCTCCAGGTGAAGACCGCAAGCGTTTCTCAATTCTTCGAATTATTGTGGCAATCTTCGTGGTCTTTTTTGTGGGGCACTTACTCGATCTCCAGGTTGTCAATGCCCCAGCAATAAAAGAGGCTTCCAAGTCGAAACGCGAGATAACTCGTGTCATATCGGCGGCTAGGGGTTCGATTCTCGACAAGGATTCGAAGGTATTGGCAAAGTCGATATTCCGCTACGACGTAAACGTGGCGCCGATCAAAGTAGCACCGGTAGAACGCCAGGTAAACGGAGCCACGGTTACGATGACGGTTGAGCAACTGGCCACTCGAATCGCGGCGATCCTAGGTAAGACCGAGAGCGAAGTACTGAAACAAATGAGTGGCAAAGGCGTTTATGCCAATCTTGCCAAAAATGTTAACTCAAGCGTTATGACTCAAATTGAAAGCTTAGATCTCCCGTGGCTTTGGACCGATGAACGTATTTCTCGGGTATATCCAAACGGAGCGGTAGCCGGTAACCTGGTCGGCTTCATCACCGCCGATGGTGCTACGAAAGCCGGCTTAGAAGCGCAAATGGACTCTTGCTTGGCTGGCGTTGACGGTAAAGAGTCTTTCGATCAGGGTTCCGATGGGATTCGAATTCCAGAAAGTGCTGTTGTGGCAAAGGTGGCCAGGGACGGCGGAGACCTGAAACTCAGCATTGACACTAATTTGCAGTACTTTTCTCAACAGGTGCTGGAAACCGCCGTCAAGAATGAGCGCGCTGACTATGGAACCGCAATAGTTATCGAGGTCAAGACCGGTCGTTTGCTAGTGGCTGCGGAAGCGCCAACCGTTGACCCCAATAACCCTGGGGCCTCAAAGGAGCGAGATCGCCAGGGAAAAATCTTCACCAACACCTATGAGCCTGGTTCCACCATGAAAATGATTACCGCAGCCACTGCGATTGACGACGGTAAAGCCACCCCAGCCACTCAGATTGTGGCCCCGTTCAAAGTGAAGATGAAGTGGGGCACCTGGATCAAGGATTCCGACAAGCACCCAACCTTGCATTTGACTCTGGCGGGAATTCTGCGAGACAGCTCAAACACTGGAATCATGCAAATAGGCGCCAAGGTTAAGCGTTCGGTTCGAGTCTCCTACATGAAAAAGTTTGGACTTGGTGAACCAACTTCGCTAGGTATGACCTTCGAATCCGGTGGCATTTTGGGCGACACCAAGAACTGGGATGGTCAGACCGATCTCACCAGCATGTTCGGTCAGGGAATAGCCGTAACGCCGATTCAAATGGCCTACGCTTACCAGGCAATTGCCAATGGAGGCGTTCGTCTGTCTCCAAAGCTTTTCGAGAGTTGCAAAAAGGCGAACGGGCAGGTGACCGAATACCCGGTTGGCCAAGCGGTTCGAGCGGTTTCCGAATCAACTGCGAGAAGCACAGTAGACATGTTGGAGAAAGTTGTCGAGCAGGGTCACATCGGTAAAACAGCAGCAATTGCCGGATATCGAGTCGCTGGCAAGAGTGGCACGGCTCAGATTAAGCAAGGTAACACCTATGGTTATCTACATGCGATCTCTTTCATCGGCCTGGCTCCAGCCGACGATCCAAAATACGTGGTGGCCGTGATGTTGTATAAATCCCGCCGAACTAGCAGCTCGATTGGTGCAACGCCCATATTCAAGCAAATCATGCAGCAGACACTTCGCGCCTATCGCGTGCCACCATCAACCACCAAGTCCAGGGAAATTCCTACGGAGTGGTGAGTATGAAAGAGCAGATTCCCCCAACCATCCGCCCTGATTCGGTAGTACCGATTTCTGTAGCTGAAATTGCCACCATTTTTGGATTAGAACGAGTTTCCGGGGACACTGCAGTTGAAGTCACCGGTATCAGCATGAATACCGCTGATTTGCGCCCTGGCGATTTGTTCGTGGCGATGCCGGGCTTGAAAACCCATGGAGCGCGATACGTAAGTAAAGCACTTGAACTTGGAGCCGTTGCCATAATTACCGACGACGCCGGTCTTTCTGAATTGTCCGAAGTGGGGGTTCCGGTTTACCGATTGGAGAATCCGAGGTCACACCTAGGTGCTCTGGCAGCAACCGTTTACGGAAACCACCCCAGCGTCATGCCGAAGCTATTCGCTACCACCGGCACCAATGGCAAAACTTCAACCACCTACATTTTGGAAGCAATGCTTCGCCAATTGGGAGAAACTACCGGCTTGACTTCCACCGCAGAGCGCCACATCGCGGGCGAGGTGATCGTGAGTCGCCTCACCACCCCAGAATCTACCGAAATGCAATCGCTTATCGCCAGAATGCGCGAAAGTCAGGTCACAGCGGTTGCCATCGAGGTTTCAGCGCAGGCACTCAGCCAGCTGAGAGTTGATGGATTGCTGTTTGACGTAGTTGGTTTCACAAATTTGAGCCACGATCATCTCGATGATTATGCGGACATGGCCGAATATCTGGCAGCCAAAGTGCAACTGTTTCAACCATCCCACGCCAATCGAGGCGTCGTTTGCTTGGATTCAGATTATGGTGACGCGTTCTTGAAACTGGCGACAATTCCTACTGTGACTGTTTCCAACTCGAAGGATAAGAACCCCGACTACCTGGTTACCGTCACCGCAGAGTTACCCGGGCTAACCAAATTTGAGGTAACTACTCCCGAAGGCGAAGTTATTTCTTCTCAGGTTCCGATTATCGGAGCGCACATGGCTGCCAACGCCGGTCTGGCGATTGCCATGTTGATTCAGGCAGGCTACACGGCTAAACGCATTAGCGCGGCAATCGTGGGTGGCGTGGACTGCTATTTGCCTGGTCGCACGGAATTGGTGTCTCCAGCTTCCGGGCCGTCGGTTTACATCGATTTTGGGCACAGCCCAGACGCGTTTTTGAACACGCTGGCAGCGGTTCGAAAAGTCACCACTGGCAAGGTGTTGATGCTGTTTGGTGCCGACGGTGATCGGGATGCGAGTAAGCGCCCAGCAATGGCCAAGATGGCGGTAAACGGAAGCGATATTCTCGTGATAACCGATCATCACCCCCGATTTGAAGATGCCGCTTCGATCCGTGCCGCACTAGTATCATCGGCCAGGGTGGCGAGGCCGGAGGCAGAGATCTATGAGGTCAGCCCGCCCGAGGCTGCCATCGTAAAAGCCATTAGCTTGGTTGGCCCCGGTGACTCAATTCTGTGGGCAGGTCCTGGACACCAGGATTATCGTGACATCAGGGGAGTGCGAACGCCTTACAGTGCTCGGGCACTAGCGCGCGAAGCGCTGAGAAACGCTGGCTGGAAATGATAAAGCTAAAGCTTTCAGAGATTGCCGAAATGGTGGGCGGAAAGCTGGTTGGCTCGGATGTCGAGGTTTTTGGTTCCGTCGAAACAGACTCGCGTCTGATTCGATCGGGTTCGCTGTTTTTTGCCAAACCAGGTGAGATTACCGACGGCCACAAATTTGTGCAAAGTTCCATGGAACTTGGAGCAGTTGGTGCCGTAGTCGAGATACTTCAAACAGATATTCCACTGCCGCAGATTTTGGTCACCGATACGGTTTCTGCGCTAGGTAAGTTGGCGGCCGGGGTACTGCAACTGGTTCGCGCCAGCGGCAACCTAAAGGTAATCGGAATCACCGGCTCCAATGGCAAAACCAGCACCAAAAACATGCTCGGCGCAATTCTCAATCATTTCGGTAACACCGTGTCACCGATTGAGTCTTACAACAATGAGGTTGGCGCTCCAATTTCAATTTTGAAAATCGACGAGAACACCAGGTATTTGGTAGTTGAACTAGGCGCCGGGGGATTAGGAAGCATTGCCTATTTGGCAAAAATGTGTAAACCCGATTATGGAGTTGTTCTAAAGGTAGGCTTGGCCCATGTTGGCGTTTTCGGCGGTATCGAGGTAACTGCAAAAATCAAGGCTGAGTTGGTTGAGGCGCTCGATGAAAGTGCCACATTTATTTACAACTGTGACGATGCCGAGGTCGCGAAAATGACCGGTCTCACCAAAGCTGCCAAGGTTTCTTTCGGCACTAACCCAACTGCCGACTATCGCTTCGACAATTTGGAACTTTCCATCAATGGAACATCAGCGGATTTGCATTTACCCATGGCACGTGTCGATCGAATCGCCTTGCAAGTTCTTGGGGAACATCAACTTATGAATGCTGCCGCTGCCATAGCGGTTGCCGACCAGCTTGGTTTAGCTTTGGACCAGTCACTGGCAGCACTGGCAGCACTTCCTCTGGCTGAGCGCTGGAGAATGCAACTTACCAATCGTTCCGATGGAATTTCGATCATCAATGACGCCTACAACGCGTCACCCGATTCAATGCGGGCAGCCCTTCAAACTCTGGCTCATCTTGGAAAATCGGGTCGGCGCACCATCGCCGTCTTGGGAGAGATGGCTGAACTCGGAGAGTTTTCGAGAGAAGCCCACGACCAAGTTGGCCGCCTGGTGGTTCGCTACAACATAGATCAGCTTGTGGTGGTTGGCTCGGCCGCAAAACTTATTCACCTTGGTGCAATGCAGGAAGGCTCTTGGGACGGTGAGTCGATTTTCTTTGAATCAAGCTCCGACGCTTTAGCGCACATTCGTGGAATGCTTGAGGCTGGAGACATTGTCTTGATTAAGTCATCGAAGTCGGCAAACCTGCGACATCTGGGTGACGACTTGCTGGAGGTTTTGAATTGAAGTCAATAATTTTGGCAGGTGGAATTGCGCTGGCTTTCACGCTCTTCATGACGCCTGCCTTTATCTGGCTGTTCAAACGGGTTGGCTGGGGGCAGTTCGTTCGAGATGACGGTCCGATGGTTCACCACACTAAGCGCGGTACCCCAACCATGGGTGGAATCGCCATTATTCTCGCGACCGTTATCGCGGTTTTTGTAGCTAAATTCGTGAATGAAGAACCGGTTAGTAATTCGGCACTCTTGGTTCTGTTCATGATGGTTGGCCTAGGTTTAGTTGGGTTCGTCGACGATTTCATGAAGACCCACAAGCAGCGATCCCTGGGTTTGAGTGGCTGGGCGAAGATTGCCGGACAAGGCGTAGTTGCAATTGCTTTCGCGATTATGGCTCTTCAATTAAAGGATGCCGAAGGCTGGTCTCCGGCGTCAGCGTCGATTTCAATAGTTCGAGATACGACTATTGATCTAATGGCCTGGGGACCGATACTTGGTTTGATTCTGTTCGTAATCTGGATCTACTTTCTAGTCGCGTCGACCTCAAACGGCGTGAACATTGCCGATGGGCTAGACGGGTTGGCAACCGGTAGCAGTGCCATGTCGATTGGAGCGTATGCAGTCATCGGTTTTTGGCAGTTCAATCAGTCTTGCTTCGCCGAGGTTGCAGCTCGCAATTGTTATGAGGTCAAGGATTCGCTTGACCTCGCAGTAGTAGCTTCTGCAATTGTGGGAGCACTCATCGGTTTTCTCTGGTGGAACACTTCACCGGCGAGAATTTTTATGGGAGATACCGGATCTTTGGGATTGGGAGGCGCTTTAGCCGCTTTGGCAATTCTTACTCGCACCGAACTGTTACTAATTCCAATCGGCGGCCTATTTGTGATTGTGACGGGTTCGGTAATCATTCAGCGCGTTTACTTCAAGCTCACCAAGTGGAGAACGGGTACCGGGAAGCGGGTGTTCCTGATGAGCCCGTTGCACCACCATTTCGAACTAAAGGGTTGGGAAGAAATCACTATCGTGGTTCGATTCTGGATTATCAGTGCGCTTTGTGTTCTTACCGGTGTTGGAGTGTTCTACATGGAATGGACCTACGCCTAAACCATGAGCAAGCTGGATGATCTAACCAGTTGGCACTCGAGTTGGTCTGAACTTCGAGTGGTCATCTTCGGTCTAGGTGTATCCGGATTTTCAGCGGCCGACACCTTGGCTGAACTTGGAAGCAAAGTTTTAGTGGTTGCCGATAAGTCGGAACCAGAGTATTTGGATTTACTTTCCGTTCTTGGCGTGGAAACGTTTTTAGGTGATGACCTTTCTGAGGTCTTAGCTAAGGTCTCTGCTTTCTCGCCAGACTTGGTGATCACATCACCCGGATTCAGACCAGACTCACAGCAGATTAGTTGGGCCAAGCACGCCGGAATTCCTATTTGGACTGACATCGATTTAGCGTGGAGGCTTCGCGACAAAACTGGGAAGCCGGCCGATTGGATTTGCGTAACCGGCACCAATGGGAAAACGACTACGGTTCAACTCACGACAAACATTTTGCAGGCCGCCGGTCTCAGGGCGGCTTCTTGCGGAAACATCGGTACACCAATTCTCGACTGCATCAGAGATGAAATTGGTTTCGATGCATTGGTAGTAGAACTTTCAAGTTTTCAGTTGCACTATCTGAATCGCATAGAGCCATTCGCTGCGGCTCTGCTGAATGTTGATTTGGATCATTTAGATTGGCACGGTTCTTTCGAGGACTATCGAGCGGCCAAGTCGAAAATCTTTGAAAACTCCGAAGCCGCCTGCATTTACAACACCACCGATGATCACACTCAAAAGCTCCTCGAAGCAGCCGAAGTTCAAGACGGAGCCAGAGCTATCGGTTTCGGAATTGGCTTCCCCGGTCCATCGAATTTGGGATATGTCGAAGACGTACTAGTGGATAACGCATTTTCTCCAATGCGTAAGAGCAAGGTTATCGAGGCCTTAGCGACGGTCGAGCAAATCTCCAAAATCGGCGTTGTAACCAAACACCTACTGCAGAATGTGGCAGCCGCGGCTGCTCTGGCACGGGCCTACGGGGTTTCTGCCAAGGCAGTAGGTATTGGGGTTTCCACATTCAGGCTCGATGGCCATCGCATCGAACTGATTCTTGAAAAGGATGAGATTTCCTGGGTCGACGATTCAAAGGCAACCAATCCTCACGCGGCCGCAGCTTCCCTGAATTCTTTTGAGTCTGTCATCTGGCTGGTTGGGGGCCTTCTGAAAGGCGTCGATATTTCCGAGTTGGTGAAAACTGTCTCCCCGCGAATTAAGGCTGCAATTGTGATTGGGGTAGACCGTGGGGATGTTCTCACTGCCCTGTCTGGCTTTGCCCCCCACGTTCCCGTGATCGAAATCGGCGACGGAGAAGATGTTATGGCCCGAGCGGTAGCCGCCGCCGCTGGCCTAGCTCGCCCAGGTGACACAGTGTTGCTTGCCCCTGCAAGTGCCTCGATGGATCAATTTAAGGACTATGCCGATCGCGGTAACCAGTTCTCCGCCGCGGTACTAAAGCTGAACGGTATGAACCATGGCTAGAAATAATCGAGCAACATTCGCGCAGCTTGGACCTAGTTTGCTTGCTAAGTTCCAGAACCTAGCCAGAAACGTCTTCAGCGGTCAATCACCGGAATTCAAGAGGTTGCTCTGGACTGTTATTTTCATGACCGCCTTCGGCTTGGTGATGGTTTTCTCTTCTTCATATGTGGATGCAGTCATCAAAGAGAACGATATTTTTGGGGAAATGTGGTCGCAACTCGGCGGAATCCTAATCGGTGGTTTCCTCTTACTTGTTTTCGCTAATTTGCGACCCGAGCGATTACTCAATTTGGCTAACTTTGCAATGGGACTCGGTATTTTGCTTCAGCTTTTGGTGATATTTACTCCTCTAGGAGCGTCGGTTAATGGAAACCGCAACTGGCTCTATCTCGGACCTGTTTCTATTCAGCCGTCTGAGTTCATCAAGATTGCTCTAATTCTCTACATAGCCAAGATGCTCACCGCACCGAACCGCTTTGAGTCTCATGAACTGCAGTTTTGGTATGCCCCATCGATTGCTTTTGGCGTCGTGGCAGTTCTGGTTGGTTTTTTGGGGAGCGATGTTGGTACCACGCTAATCATGGCGATCATCCTCTTTGGCATGTATTACATGGCGGCCCTACCCTGGAAATATGTCGGCACACTTGCCCTAGCAGCTGCCATTGCTGTTCCAGTGTTGATGATGAGCAACACCTCGCGCCGAGGTCGATTCTTCGCCTGGTTGAACCCCAGTGCTCCAGATCCAAATGGCTATAACTGGCAGTCAGAACACGCCAAGTGGGCATTCGCCTCAGGTGGACCGTTTGGGGTGGGATTGGGAAACTCCAAGATGAAGTGGTCTTGGTTGCCGGAAGCTCAAAACGACTTCATTTTTGCCATCATCGGCGAGGAACTTGGGATGTTCGTGGCTCTCTTCACGATTGCTCTGTTCATAGCTCTCGGTATGGTCATGATGAAAATCGCCAAGAAAACTAAAGATCCTTTTCAGTCACTGGTGGTCTATGGCGTTACCTTTTGGATCATGTCTCAGGCGTTCATCAACATTTCAGTTGTCCTTACGATGTTTCCGGTGTTGGGAGTGAACCTTCCCCTAATTTCCGCGGGTGGCACATCGATGCTGGCAACCCTGGTGGCAATCGGAATCGTCCTTGGGATTGAGAAGAATAATTCACTAAAGCCAGCTCTGCGTGTGGTGCAGGGAGCAGGTCGCCGATGACGGTTTACCTTTTGGCTGGCGGGGGTACCGGCGGTCACGTGAATCCGCTTCTGGCATTGGCTGAAGCCATCCGAACTAGTGAACCCAAATCTGAAGTGATTACTTTGGGCACTGCAGAGGGGCTCGAGTCGCGTTTGGTGCCATTGCGCGGTTTTGAACTGCAGATAATTGAAAAACTTCCATTCCCCCGCAGATTGGATGGCTACGCATTTGCCTTTCCGATCAAACTGCGACGGGCGGTGAACCAAATTGTCAAACTCATCGAAGAGCGGAAAATCGAAGTTGTGGTCGGCTTCGGTGGTTATGCCAGTGCGCCGGCTTACTTAGCAGCCAAGCGCGCCAAAGTGCCCTATGTGATCCATGAGGCAAACGCGCTACCAGGTCTGGCAAATCGTCTCGGTGCTAGAAGTGCTGCGGCAGTTGGCGTTGCCTTCGCGTCAACAAAACTTCCCAAAGCGGTCACGACCGGCATGCCACTGCGGTTGGAAATCGAAGAGGCCATTCTAAAAGCGAATCAGCTCAGCGCTCGCAAAGAACTGGGGCTAAACCCAGATGTTGCAACTCTCTTGGTAACCGGCGGTTCGCTGGGGGCTAAGCGGATCAACGAAACCATTGCCGCAGCCGCTGGAACTCTTGATGCAGCCGGAATTCAGGTCTTGCACATTACCGGAGGCAACTCTGATCTCGGTGAAATTCAATCACCGGCGCTAGTGCGCATGAAGTACTGCGATCGAATGGATTTGGCCATTGCCGCGGCGGATTTGGCCGTAGCTCGCGCAGGAGCTTCCACCGTGTGCGAATTGGGAGCCTTTGGTTTGCCCAGCGTTTTTGTTCCCTATCCGGTTGGTAACGGTGAACAGCGCTTTAACGCTGCAGGACTAGTTGCTGCCGGTGGTGCGATCTTGATAAATGACGCCGATTTTGACTCAGATTCTGTGCGGGATCTTGTGATTCCGCTCATCTCAAATACCAAAGAGTTAAAGCGAATGCGACTAGCAGCTAGGAAGGCGAGCATCTCCGACGGAACGATTCGCTTACTCCAGCTGGTTCAGAGTGTGTTGCCAGCCAATCAAAGATCCGACAAATAGGGTTGACCCGAGGACAATAATGATCAAACCTGACTTTTCGCAACCCGTACCGCACGACCTTGGCACCATTCATTTCATTGGGATCGGGGGGTCTGGAATGAGCGGGATTGCTCGGGTTTTACTTGGTATGGGTCATAAGGTCACCGGATCTGATCTTCGTGACACGGGCAACGTGGCCATGTTGCGCGAATTAGGAGCCACGATTCACATCGGACACGACGCTAAAAACCTCGGCAATCCCGACACCGTTGTGGTCACTTCTGCTTTGTGGCCGACCAACCCCGAGTATCTTCTGGCAAAGGAGCGGGGAATTCCGGTATTGCACCGGTCCGCGGCTCTGGCCTACTTAACTACTAAGAACCGACTCGTTGCGGTTGCTGGGGCGCACGGTAAAACCACGAGCACGGGAATGGTAATTACCGGGCTACTTCGGCTCGGGGTAGATCCTAGTTTCGTAAACGGCGGAGTGATCGCAGAGCTCGGAGCATCCAGCGCCAGCGGCAAAGATAACCTGTTTATTATCGAGGCCGATGAATCTGATGGGTCTTTCCTGCACTACGAAACAGCGGTGGCTCTCATTACCAATGTTGATCCAGATCATCTTGACCACTATGGATCGCTGGAGGCTTTTGAAGCCGAATTTGCGAAATTTGCCACCGGGGCAAAAGAATTTGTGGTCATTAGTTCCGATGATCCAGGGGCTGTTCGAGTTACTTCGCAGTTGACCGATAGGCGAGTTCTCACTTTCGGGCTAGCCGCAAACTCAACCGTTCGATTATTTGACGTAGATGCCTCGGGCGCTAGGGTTTCTTTCAAGCTCGCCTACGAAGACCTAGTGCTTGAAGCAAAGCTAAAAATCCCTGGTGTCCATAACGCCATTAATGCCGCCGGTGCTTTTGCTGTCTTGGTTGGTCTAGGTTTCGACCCTCATCATTCACTAGCCGGCATCGCAACATTCGAGGGTACCGAGCGACGTTTTGAACTTCACGGCGAATTCCGCGGAGTAAGTGTTTACGATGATTTTGCGCACCACCCAACCGAAGTTGCCGCGGCACTTTCGGCGGCTAGAGCCGTGGTTGGAAAGGGTAAGTTGATTACGGTTTTTCAACCTCATCTTTATAGTCGTACCAAGCTAATGCATCGTGAATTTGCTGAGGCGCTGGCATTGAGCGATCAGGTTGTGGTGATGGACATCTACGCGGCTCGTGAAGATCCCGAACCTGGCGTAACCGGGCGCTTGGTTTCTGATAGTTTCACCAACCCTTCTAAGGTTCATTACGTTGAGAAGTGGGAAGATACCCCGGCGGTGGCAGCGTCTTTGGCTACTGCGGGGGATTTCATAGTGACTATGGGTTGCGGGGATGTTTACCGAATGGTGCCTGAGCTACTTGCGGCGCTGGAGAAGTAATCCTTGAAAAGGCCTCCGTCGCGGTCTGGTTCTAGCCAGCGACCTAAAGCAAAAAAGACCAACCGTGACAACGTGGTTCAACTTTTTGCACCCCAGAAAAAGTCTCCGCCGTTGAAGAACGATTCGGCGCGAGACTCTGCGAAACGATTGGCAATCCACGAGAGTAATGCCCGTGCTTCGGTGGCGAAATTGAGACCCAAAACCAGTTTTGGTCGCCGGGTGTGGCTCGGGCTGATGGCAGCCGTTTCACTTCTGACCATACTGGTGGTTGTGGTTTGGGTAACTCCGGTGCTCGCCGTTACCAAAATCGAAGTTGTTGGCACGAAACTAGTCTCTGAAGCCGAAATCCTAAAAGATCTAAAAAGTCTGAAGGGCAGACCTTTGCCTCAGATCACCACGGATGAGGTGGCAGCCAAACTGAGCGACTACGAACTAATTGACTCTGTTTCTGCAGTTAGCGTTCCGCCAAATACCCTTCGGATTGTGGTCATCGAACGTTCGGCTATTGCAATTGTTCTGATCAACGGCGTTGAGTATCTTTATGATCCAGCCGGTGTTCAAATCGGCCGTGCGTCGTCTAGCGATAAGTTGCCAACCATATCCGGTGCTGGGAATCCTTCCACTTCGAAAGCTTTCGCGAGGTCGATCGATGTCTTACTGTCTTTGCCTCACTCATTACTCGCAAAGATTTGGTCGATTCGGGCCGTGTCAAAAGACAATGTGGTGCTTAATTTGCGAACCAACCGGCAGAGCATCCTATGGGGAGATTCTTCTCAGCCGAGTTTGAAGGCGGAAGTGCTCGCTGCCCTGATGAAGCATTACAAGCGCAGCCCGTCAATCACCTTTGACGTGTCGTCGCCAACCCAACCTTCTGTCTATTAGCGCGACACGCCTAGCCACCTAACTCGTTTTCACTCGGTTTCGGCGTAATTTCTAGGCGCAGTAAGTAATCTTGGCGAACAATAACGTTCAGCGTGAGGTTTAGGGTTCGCAAAATGGAGGTAACTCATGGCACAGCAGAATAACTACTTGGCCGAAATCAAGGTAGCCGGAGTCGGTGGTGCCGGCGTAAACGCCGTTAACCGAATGATTGAAGCTGGCCTGCGCGGAGTTGAGTTCATCGCCATAAACACCGATGCCCAGCAACTAACCATGAGCGCTGCCAATGTAAAAATCGACATCGGTCGTGAAACAACCCGAGGACTCGGAGCCGGAGCGGATCCTGAGGTGGGTCGCCGAGCTGCTGAAGAGCACATCCAAGACATTGAGGCCGCGCTCAAAGGCGCCGACATGGTTTTTGTTACCGCAGGTGAAGGTGGAGGAACTGGAACCGGTGCCGCGCCCGTGGTGGCTCGGATTGCCAAAGAACTAGGCGCACTAACAGTTGGTGTAGTAAGCCGCCCATTTACCTGGGAAGGCCCGAGACGAGCCCAGCAGGCGCAAAAGGGAATCGAAGAGCTCCAGGCCGAAGTCGACACTCTAATTGTGGTGCCAAACCAAAGACTGCTTGACATCGAAGACCTGACGATCAGCCTCGAGAATGCTCTGAAAATTGCCGACGACGTTCTTCGTTCCGGTGTTCAGGGAATAACCGATTTGATTGCCATTCCAGGAACCGTAAACCTTGACTTCGCCGACGTGCGTTCGGTGATGCAGAATGCCGGAACCGCTCTCATGGGAATCGGAAGCGCCAAAGGCGAGGACAGAGCCATCAAGGCCGCCGAGAAAGCTATTAACAACCCGTTGTTGGAAGCTGGCATCGAAGGAGCTCACGGAGTGCTCATGTTGATGCAGGGCGCAAGCAACATGGGGCTGCACGAAGTATCAGCAGCATCAGCACTAATTCAAGAGTCGGTAAGTCCAAACGCCAACGTAATCTTCGGGTTCTCAAATGATGATTCACTCGGCGATGAAATTCGGGTAACCGTAATTGCAGCTGGCTTCGACGGAGGAGCCCCGGTTCGCAAGCCTTCGGTGTCGATTCCAACTAAAACCAACACCGACCAAATCCAGGTAATTGGAATTGAAGAGCCGTTAGTCAGCCCGGTAGTCATCGACGAGCCAGCCGAATTTCAGCTGGCTGAACCAAAAGAGGACGAAGACACCTTTGGTGGTTACTTAGCCAGCACCGAAGACAGTGCGCCAAAAACCGAGGTGATTGACCTGCCAACGAGCCCGAAGGCAAAAGATGACGGAGCATTTGGCGACCAGCTAGACATCCCTGACTTCCTAAAGTAATGCCCGATCTAGCCGCACGCCTAGGTTTCACCCGTGCGGAAATTACTGCAGAGTGTCTTCGACTGGAGCGAGCAGAGCCAACGCTGATTGTTGTCACTAAAAATCATTCGGTCGCGTTAGTCGAAGAACTTTTTGATTTGGGAGAGCGCAATTTCGGTGAAAACCGGGTGCAAGAGGCTCTGCCAAAATTCGAAGAGTTCAACCAAAGCGGCAATCGATCGGAAGCCAATTGGCACCTCATCGGTCAACTCCAAACCAACAAGGTTCGCCAGGCTCTGGAATTTGCCAGCACCATTCACTCACTAGACCGAGAATCTCTGTTGCACGAGCTTTCGAAGCGAACCGTAGACAGAGATTCTGCAATCGATGTTTTCATTCAGATTAATCTCACTAATGATCCAAGCCGTGGCGGAGTGGAAATTAATGAGTTGTTACGTTTTGCCGAACAGGTGAAGCTAGCCAAAAATCTAAGACTCCAAGGAATCATGGCCGTGGCGTCGCTTGAGCATTCACCGGAACGTGATTTCGAGATCGTCGCCAAACTCAGCGAGAAACTTCAAGCAAACCACCCAGAGGCGAATGGGCTTTCAATCGGGATGTCTGGAGACTTTATTCAGGCACTCGGTTATGGTGCGACACACCTGCGCATCGGCACCGCAATTACAGGTAATCGTCAGATTTAGCAATATCCTGAATTCAACTGCAGTAGAAGGACTAATCATGGGCATGTTCGACAGTTTCAAAGAGTACTTTTGGGTTTCCGGAGATGGCGAAAAGTCTGCCGGCAAGAAAGCTGTGCCGGCTTCAAAGCCGGAAAGCAAGAAAGTCACCTCTATCCGTGGTGGTCGAGGCGGCCACTCAGACGTTGGGGAGATAGTAACCCTAGACCCAAACACCTACGAAGACAGCAAGATGATTGCCGAGCACTTCTGCCAAGACATCCCGCTCATTATCAACATGGCCAACCTTTCTGAGAAAGACTCTTTGCGCACACTTGACTTCATCCTTGGCCTCAAGGAAGGTCGCCACGGCGCCCTCAAGCGAGTTACTCCAAAGGTATTTCTTCTCACCCCTGCCAACGTTGTTATCAATCAGGGAGAAGAAGAGGAAGACTCTTCCGATTTCACCTCGTAACCAATCCACAGCCTCTCGGCTGTTGAATACTATTTGGTATCCTTGGATTTGATTCTTGAACAAACGTAAAGAGGTCTCCCATGTCTTTGACACCTGAAGATATTCACTACAAGAAATTTCAGCCGACTAAATTCCGTGAAGGATACGACCAAGAAGAAGTCGATGCCTTTCTGGATGAAATCATCGTTGAGCTGCGCCGTCTAAATCAAGAAAACGAAGACCTAAGGCAGCGGCTACTGGCCAGCGACGGTCGAATCGCGGAACTACAGCGTTCACCTGGAGCCCTGACCGGATCTCTTCCAACCTCAGACATTGCAACATCAATTACCAACCCTGGAGCGGCATTCCCTGAAGCGCTGACCGATGCGCAGGTGAACGAACCAAATAACACCAATAACCTTCTTCAGCTCGCCAGAAAACTACACGACGAGCACGTTCGCGAAGGTATCGCCAAACGGGACGCCCTAATCGCAGAAGGACAGGCCACCGCGGCTCGCTTGCTGCGTGAAACCGAAGCGCAGCAGCGCTCAGACCTAAGCCGCCTGGAACAGGAAAAAGCGCTACTGGAACACTCAATTCAAGAGTTGCGTCAGTACGAGCGAGACTACCGAGCCAGCATTCGCAGCTTTATTGAAGCTCAGCTTCGCGATCTAGAAACCCCAACAGCACCTCCAGCAAGCCCGCAGGGCATCTTAGGCTGATGGCAAATCGCGCCAAAACAAAAATATTTTCATACCTGCCTCTAACCATCGCCTTGCTGATAGCCGATCAGTGGAGCAAAGCTTGGGCGCTAAGCGAACTCAAGCCCTACGAAGGCCAGCCCTTTATTGGCGAGATTTTGAAGTTTTATCTGGTTTGGAATGATTCGGCTGCCTTCTCAATCGGTTTTGGTGCAACGTGGATTTTCACGATTATTTCGTCGTTAGCAACGCTAGTGATTGTTTGGCTCCTGGTTAAGGCAAGAGATAACTCCTGGCGAGTAACTTTGGCAATACTCTTGGCCGGGGTTATGGGTAATCTGGCCGACCGACTGTTTCGAGACCCTGGCTTTCCGGTGGGTCGCGTGGTTGACTTCCTGCAATTACCTTTCGGTTTCCCAGTATTCAACGTGGCCGACATTTGCATCACCGGCTCAATGACCATGGTCGTCATTTTCACCATGCGCGGCAAAAAACTCTGATGTCAGAACTCAAGTCGCTGGTCATACCCGAAGGTTTAGCTG
>CAIJWY010000056.1 GCA_903824455.1 uncultured Micrococcales bacterium | reverse complement strand
GTTTGTGTTTGGGAGCAAGACAAGGGTTGGGTTAGTGCCGAGGTAATTCCTTACGGCCCGATCCTGATGGACCCTGCTGCTGCGGTTCTCCACTACGGTCAGGAAATCTTCGAGGGAATAAAGGCTTATCGCCATGCCGATGGTTCGATCTGGACCTTCCGCCCCTTCGAAAACGCTCGGCGCTTGCAGCGTTCGGCAAAGCGCATGGCACTACCTGAACTTCCAGAGGAACTTTTTGTGGAGTCTTTGGTGAAGCTAATGGAAGTCGACGGCGATTGGGTTCCAGCTCCGGTTAACGAAAAGACTCTTTACTTTCGTCCGTTTGAAATTGCTGCCGAAGACTTCCTTGGTGTTCGTCCGGCTCACCGCGCTGAGTATCGCGTGATTGCCAGCCCGGTTGGCCCTTATTTCACCGGCGGCGTCAAGCCCGTAAAGATTTGGATTGCCCTCGACTCGGCTCGTGCTGGAAAGCACGGAACCGGTGAGGCTAAGACCGGCGGAAACTACGCGGCTTCGCTTCAGGCTCAGACCGAAGGTTACGAGCAGGGTTGTTCGCAGGTAATGTTCCTAGATGCCGAAACCGGCACCTACATCGAGGAGCTCGGCGGCATGAACCTGTTCTTTGTTTACAAAGACGGCCACGTGGTGACTCCTGGTCTTGATGGAACCATTCTTCGGGGAATCACCCGCGACTCGGTTATACAGCTCATGAAAGACCGAGGGCTGGAAGTTCAAGAACGCAAAATCACTCTGGACGAAATGCGTTCTGGAGTCAATTCTGGCGAAATCGTTGAAGTGTTTGCCTGTGGTACTGCTGCGGTGATTACTCCGGTTGGTCAGTTCGCGAGCAAGAACGAGACCATTGGGTCGGCCGAAGCCGAGCCAGGAGCTCTAACCGTGAGTCTGCGAGAAGAGCTAACCGGCATTCAGTACGGAACCGTCGAAGACCGACACGGTTGGCTCTATAAACTGAAGTAATGAAAATCGCAAAGTTCGCATACAAAGGTGTACCGGCTTGGGGTTTAGTAGATGGTCCAGAATTAGTTCTCTTTAAAGGTCACCCACTATTCAACAATTATGAAACCAGTGGAGATCGCCTTCCTCTCAAGGATGTGCAGTTGATGCCGCCGGTTTTGCCAACCACCAAGATTCTTTGCATCGGCAAGAACTACGAAGACCACGCCATCGAGATGGGTCTTGGCATTCCAACCGAGCCGCTGATTTTCTTTAAGCCAACCAGCGCACTGATCGGCCCAGAAGAAGCCATCGTGATTCCGTCGAAGATAACCACCGATGTTGACCCTGAGGGTGAACTGGTTATCGTGATTGGTCAGCTTGCCAAAAATGTTGCCGAGGAAGACGCCATGGATTACGTGTGGGGCTTCACCATCGGCAACGATGTTTCCGCACGAGACATTCAGGACCGCGACGGCCAGTGGGCGAGAGCCAAGGGCTTCGACACCTTCTGCCCGCTAGGCCCATGGATCGAAACCGAATTCGTTCCTGAAGGTCAGGTTCTGGAAACACGCGTCGACGGCGAAATTCGTCAGCGCTCGGCTACCGACAAGATGATTTTCGGCGTCCCTCGAATCATCGCTCACGTAACGGCAGCCATGACTCTACTTCCTGGCGACGTTATCTTCACCGGAACCCCAGCTGGCGTTGGCCGGATTGAACCTGGCCAGGTAGTGGAGATCGAAATAGAAGGCATTGGAGTTCTTCGCAACCCTGTTGCTTAGACTTGAATCATTATGACTTCAGGTATTACCGCACCTTTCACAACCGCCACCGGCAAAGATGTCGTGGTGCGTTTCTGTCCTTCACCAACCGGTCTTCCGCACGTTGGTTTGGTGCGCACCGCACTCTTTAACTGGGCATACGCTCGCCACACCGGCGGCAAGTTTGTTTTCCGCATTGAAGACACCGATGCCGAGCGCGACAGCGAAGAGTCGTTCGACATGATCGTCGACGCCCTCGGTTGGTTGGGTTTGAACTGGGACGAAGGCGTGAACGTTGGCGGACCAAACGAGCCATACCGTCAGTCTGAGCGCGGAGAGATTTACCAAGACGCTATTGCGAAGCTGAAGGCTTCCGGCCACATCTACGAGTCGTGGATGAACGCCGAGGAAATCGATGCGCGTAACGAAACTGAAGGTCGCCCAAAGCAGCAGGGTTATGGCAACTGGGAGCGCGACGACGCAACTCGTGAGCAGTATCGCAAGAGTGATATGGCTCCGGCGCTTCGCCTTCGCGTGCCAGATGTTGACATCAAATTCGACGACCTGGTTCGTGGCGAAATTGTTTTCCCTGCCGGTTCGTTCCCAGATTTTGTTGTGGTTCGCCCGAACGGTCAGCCGCTCTACACCCTGGTGAACCCCGTTGATGACGCACTAATGGGCGTAACCCACGTGCTTCGCGGCGAAGACCTATTGTCTTCAACCCCTCGTCAGATTGCGCTCTACAACGCGATGGTTGAGGCTGGAATTACAACTTTCATCCCGCGCTTTGGTCACCTTCCCTACGTAATGGGTGAGGGCACCAAGAAGCTATCCAAGCGCGACCCTGAGGCAAACCTTTTCCACCACCGCGACCGCGGGTTCATTCCTGAGGGTTTACTCAACTATCTTTCGCTACTCGGTTGGGGTCTATCGGCCGACCAAGACGTGTTCACCATGGAAGAGTTTGTTGCTGCGTTCGATGTTGAAAACGTGAACCCGAACCCAGCTCGATTTGATCAGAAGAAAGCCGACGCAATTAATGCGGCCCACATTCGTCTGCTCACTCCCGAAGATTTCAAATCGCGCGTGATTCCTTACCTGCAGTCGGCAGGAGTGCTAGGTGCTTCGGTTTCAGCCTTCGAAGATGCGGTTTTGACAGCCGCCTGCCCGCTGATTCAGGAGCGAATAACCGTTCTTTCAGAGTCAGGCCCAATGCTCGGATTCTTGTTCACAGATGACATTGT
>CAIJWY010000055.1 GCA_903824455.1 uncultured Micrococcales bacterium | reverse complement strand
TGTCGTTGGTTTGACCAGCCTGATGTTTCCACTGCGCGGAAAGTTCACTGGCAAACCAGTCGGCCACTGCAGAGTCGTAGCGAGCGGTGTGAGCGAATGCTGTTGCTGCCAACTGGCGACGCTGCAAGAGGTTCGTTCCGCCCTCAGCGAGTGACTCAATGATCTCCTGGTAGCGGCTTGGGTCAACCACGATGGCAACGTTGGCGTGGTTCTTTGCCGAGGCGCGCACCATGGCTGGCCCGCCAATGTCGATCTGGTCGACCACTGCCTCGCCTTTGGCGCCTGATGCCACGGTTTGCATAAACGGGTAAAGGTTCACCACTACCAGTTGGAACGCTTCGATACCGAGGTCGGCAAGCTGGTTTTCGTGGTCCTGAAGACGCACATCGGCTAGCAACCCGCCGTGAATATTTGGGTGAAGAGTCTTCACTCGGCCATCGAGCGATTCCGGAAATCCGGTAACCTGAGAAACTTCGGTAACGGCGAAACCAGCATCGGCGATGGTCTTGGCGGTTGAACCGGTTGATACCAAAACAACTCCAGCTTCGGAAAGAGCCTTAGCCAGTTCCAATAGCCCGGTCTTATCGGACACCGAAAGTAGGGCGCGCTTAATTTCGATGCGGTCGCGATGGCGATAGTCGGTTGGCTGGTGCGGGTTCTGGGCTGCCATGGTGTTCCTCGATTACTTTGCGGTGTCTAGTTGAAGCCGGTTTTCGGCGAAGTCCCGGACCACTTTTACCAGCAGCTTGCGCTCAATAACCTTGATGCGCTCGTGCAGTTCGTGTTCGGTTTCATCGGCCAAAACTGCAAGACGCTCCTGCGCCAGCATTGGTCCGGTATCGACACCTTCGTCGACGATGTGGATGGTCACGCCAGTTTCTGTTGCCCCGGCGGCCAAAGTATCACGCACCGCGTGAGCGCCAGGGAACAGCGGCAGCAGTGAGGGGTGAGTGTTGATCAGGTTCGGCGAAAGCGCCCGCACAAAGTTGGCAGGTAGCACGCGCATGAAGCCGGCCAAAACCGTTAGGTCTGGCTCAAAGTAGTTCACGTTTTCAATAAGCATCTCGGCCCAAGCTTCACGGCTGTCAAAATTGCCAGGGCTCACCACAAAGGTTGGGATTCCGAAGAGTTCGGCGTGCTCAAGCCCGCTGCAAGGGTTGTCGGAGCCGACCGCGAGAACTCGCATCGGGAAAGTTGGGTTGAGTGTGGCATCTAGTAGCGCTCGAAGGTTCGAACCACTCCCGGATATGAGAACTACAACACCAATCACTTCTAAAGTTTACCGCTTCAGGTGCTCTGGGATGGGGCTGGCCGCGCTTGGTCTGGCCGCGTAGAACGAAGCCAGAAAAGCAATCGGGGCAACCTCTAGGAAAATCCAAACGAAGACCCAAATCGAGTCTGCCCCAATATTCTGCATTCGACCGGGACCGATGGAAAGGTGAGTGAGAAGTGCCAGCAGCGTCATCTCGATGGCGGCCACGAAACCAATCGATAA
Source organism: uncultured Micrococcales bacterium (assembly GCA_903824455.1). GTDB lineage: Bacteria > Actinomycetota > Actinomycetes > Actinomycetales > Microbacteriaceae > Rhodoluna. The sequence goes on along the minus strand of CAIJWY010000055.1, from coordinate 2,925 downwards.
TCCCATGGCAATCGAGGCGCTCAGTGGCGTGGCAAAGTTATGTCTGGCTTCACCGGTGTGATTTTTAACGGCGACGGTTGCAATCAGCGCAACCAATACCGGAACGATGAGAATGATCATTCCGATGGATGAGTCGCCAACGGGAATGGCACCGAAAACCGGCACTGTGGGAATCGGTCCGAGCGCTGTGCCGAGTGGGCTAACGCTGGATCCAGTGCCGATGGCAAAACCCACCCCGGCAATCCAGGTGCTGGCGAAGAAAATTAGGTTTGGCAGGAATGCCAGCTGCAGCAGGGTTGACCCTAAACCGCCAAATACTCCACCCTGCAACTGTTCATAAAGCTGAATCACATTCAGCCAGTTGAGACCCAAGAGAATCGCCACAACGGTTGCCGAAATGGCTTGCATGGCAACCACAAAGCCGGTTCCGGCTCTAAGCGCTGGCGACGCTAGCGAGCGCAAAACCCAGTTCACTTTGCCGCTCAAGCCCAGAAGCCACTCTCTCCCCGCAATTCGCTCGGTGGCCAGGGATAGTTTCACAGCGCTGTGCGGAGTTGATCCAAACAGCGACCCACAGACCACACCGCCAACGTAAACCAGGGTTGGGAGGAAGTAGGCTGCCACCGGATCTGGGCTAAGTTCCTTGGTTGCGGCGAGCGGAAGCATCAGTGCCGAAATTCCGCCGTAGACGAGAGTTGCGGTGAGCCAAGCCGGCCAAAGTTCCGCCGAGCCATAGAGGCGAATTCCACCGCGCCAGCCCAAGCCAAAAATCAAGAGGACTGCGCCAAGGGGAAAGCTGCTAATTACGAAGGCTGGAACCTGAAGTGTGCCAAACGTGCCGGCGGCGAAGTTGATCCCCACTCCATGCATCGCGAACCAAATATCGACCGCGTTTCGAAATGACGAAACCCAGGAATCGGTTAGTCCCGAGTCGAGCCACCAGCTGAGAGTGGTTCCAGCAACTAAAATCGCGATGACGCCAGCCGCCACTACCAGGGCATCAAACCCGCCAATCAGCAGTGCTACTGATCGAGTTCCAGGCTCAGCCGATTTAGCCAAGGTCTTAGAGGCTTGCTATCACGTTGCGCATCAGGGCGGCAGTTTCGCTAGGCGTCTTGCCAACCTTCACGCCAACTGCTTCGAAGGCTTCTTTTTTCGCTTGAGCTGTTCCAGCGGAACCGGAAACTATGGCACCGGCGTGACCCATGGTCTTACCTTCTGGCGCCGTGAATCCAGCAACGTAGGCCACAACCGGCTTGGTCACGTTGTCTTTGATGTAAGCGGCAGCTTTCTCTTCCGAGTCGCCACCGATCTCACCAATTAGAACAATGGCCTTGGTTTCTGGGTCGGCTTCAAATGCGGCCAACGCGTCGATGTGAGTGGTTCCGATAACCGGGTCTCCGCCGATACCGATGGCGGTTGACATTCCAATGTCACGAAGTTCGTACATCATTTGGTAGGTCAGAGTTCCCGACTTGGAAACCAAACCGATTGGACCGAAACCGGTGATGTCGGAAGGGGTGATTCCCGCGTTCGACTTTCCCGGGCTGATGATGCCTGGGCAGTTTGGTCCGATGATGCGAGTCTTCTGACCCTTGGAAACGTTGTAGGCCCAGAAACTGGCCGAGTCGTGAACCGGGATGCCTTCGGTGATAACCACGAGTAGCGGAATCTCGGCGTCGATAGCCTCGACCGCGGCTGCCTTCGAGAAGGCTGGTGGCACGAAGGCCACCGATACGTTGGCACCGGTTGCTGCCATAGCTTCGGCAACGGTACCGAAGATTGGCAGCGTCTTGCCGTCAACCTCAACGGTTTCGCCAGCCTTGCGAGGGTTCACGCCACCAACGATATTTGATCCGCCTTTTAGCATGCGACCGGTGTGCTTCATGCCTTCGCTGCCGGTCATGCCCTGAACGATGATTCGCGAGTTTTCGTCTAGAAAAATAGCCATTTGTCTTTTGTCCTTCTAAATTTCTATCGGTTGGCCAGTTCGGCAGCCTTGTCGGCGGCCTCGTCCATGGTTGCAACCACGGTCACTAGCGGGTGGTTAGCTTCTGCCAAAATGCGGCGACCCTCGGCAACGTTGTTGCCATCGAGACGAACCACCAGCGGCTTGGTGGCAGCGGAGCCAAGTTTCTCGAGAGCTCCTACGATTCCATTCGCAACAGCGTCGCAGGCGGTGATTCCACCGAAGACGTTTACGAAAACAGATTTAACCTGCTTATCGCCAAGAATTACATCGAGACCGTTGGCCATAACCTCAGCCGAAGCACCGCCACCGATGTCTAGGAAGTTCGCTGGGCGAACGCCGCCGTGTTTTTCTCCGGCGTAGGCAACAACGTCCAAAGTTGACATAACGAGGCCGGCACCGTTTCCGATGATTCCCACTTCGCCATCGAGCTTCACGTAGTTCAGGTCCCAAGCCTTGGCTTTGGCCTCTAGCGGGTCAAGTTCGTCGCGTTCCATTTCTTCGCGATCGGTGTGACGGAACTCGGCGTTGTCGTCCAAGGTCACTTTGCCGTCGAGTGCCAAAATCTGTCCATCTTCGGTTTCAACGAGAGGGTTAACCTCAACCAGGGTTGCGTCTTCTTTTACGAACACGTCGTAAAGCTTGACTAGAACCGGGGCCACCTTGGCTGCGGTTGCCTCGTCGAAGCCGCCGGCCTTGGCAATAGCCAGAGCCTTGGTTAGGTCAATTCCAGTTACCGCGTCGACGGCTACCTTGGCTAGTGCCTCTGGGCGTTCTTCGGCCAGCTGCTCGATCTCCATGCCACCCTCAACGCTGCAAAGCGAGAGGAAGGTGCGGTTTGATCGGTCAAGCAGCACTGAGAAGTAAAACTCGCGGGCGATCTTCGCGCCTTCGGCAATCATGACCCGCTTTACCGGAAGGTCCTTGATTACTAGACGAAGGATTGCGTCGGCTGC